>DASSAT010000404.1:0-2834 GCA_035699305.1 Fimbriiglobus sp.
CGGGTGAAGCAAGAGGGGCCGAGACGGCCGCGCTCCCAGGCCCGCCTCAGCACTTGCGGATGACGCCGACCAGCACCCCGAGTACCTGCACGTTCTTCTTGCTCGGGTCCACCACGATCGGGTCCATCGCGCTGTTGCACGGCTGGAGCGTCACCGTGCCGCGCTTGTGGTAGAACTTCTTGAGCGTCATCCCGCCGTCCACCATCGCCACCACCTTCTCGCCGTTGTCCGCCTGCGCCTGCTTGCGGATCACCACGTAGTCGCCGTCGGCGATCTGCCCCTCGATCATCGACTGGCCGCGGACCTTCAGCACGTACAGGTCGTCCGCGCCGAACAGGTCCTTCAGCTCCAGCCGCTCGTGCTGCTCCTGGGTCTCGATCGCCTTGCCGGCCGCGATGAGGCCGAGCAGCGGCAGGCTGAACCCGCCGGCCGAGACGCCGGGGATGGTGATCGCCCTCGCCTTGCCGCCCTTGGTCTCGGTCTTCTCGTCGCGGTGGATGTACCCCTTCTTCTGCAGCGCCCGCAGGTGGCACATCACTCCGTTGGGGGACTTGATGTCGAACGCGGTGCCGATGTCGCGGATGGCCGGCGGGTAGCCGTTGTCCTCGATGTACCGGCGGATGTAGTGGAAGATCTCCTGCTGCTTCGAGGTGAGGGCGGTGGGTGCGTCACTCATGGCCTGGCTCCGGGCCGGGGTGTGGGGTCGGGGTGTGGGCAACCGTCCGGTCGGGGTCTATCCCATCCGGTTACGTTTGTCCATGTCTGAAAGCAACTATATTCGACAGGTGTACAGGTTGCAAAGACGGAATTTGCCTTTTCGGGGGCGATTCCGCTATTGTTCTCCTCGACGCCCCTTCCCGAGTCAAGGACGCCCGTGGAACTCCCCCGGCCCGCCTGGTTCGCCGAACTCTACCCCGCCCTCCTGGCCGGCCGGGACCTCGACCCCGGGCGGACCACCGAGGCGTTCCGCGACCTCTTGGCCGGGCGGGTGGACGACGCGCTGACCGCCGCCTTCCTCACCGCCCTGCGGATGAAGGGCGAGGCCGCGGGCGAGGTGGCCGCCGCCGCGGCGGCGCTACGCGAGCAGATGGTGCGGCTGGTGCCGGTGTCCGGCCCGGTGGTGGACACCTGCGGGACCGGTGGCGACGAGTGCGGCACGTTCAACATCAGCACGGCCGCGGCCCTGATCGTGGCCGGGGCCGGGGTGCCGGTGGTCAAGCACGGCAACCGGGCCGTCTCCAGCCGGTGCGGCTCGGCCGACGTGCTGCGCGAGCTGGGGGTGAACATCGAGGCTGGCCCGCCCTGGGCGCAGAAGTGCCTGGACCGGGTCGGGTTCGCGTTCTGCTACGCCCCGCAGTTCCATCCGGGGATGGCCCACGTCGCCAAGCTCCGCCGCAAGCTCGGGGTGCGGACGATCTTCAACCTGCTCGGCCCGCTGGCCAACCCGGCGTCGGCGGACTTCCAGCTCCTGGGGGTCGGCGACCCGGACCTGCTCGACCCGCTGGCCGGAGCGGCGGCGCGGCTCGGGGTGCGGCGCGCGGTGCTGGTCTGCGGCTTCGACGGTCTGGACGAGGTGAGCCTGGCGGCCCCGACGATGGTGCGAGTGGTCGAGGGCGACGAGTTCCGGGTCGAGGAGTGGCAGCCGTCGGACTTCGGGCTGGAGCCGGTGGCGCTTTCGGAGATTCAGGCCGACGGCCCGGCGACGAGCGCGCAAGTGGTCCGGGCGGTACTGGCGAACGAGGACGGCCCGGCGAAGCGGATTGTGCTGGCGAACGCGGCCGCTGCGCTGTGGGTGACCGGGGCGGCGGAGTCGCTGCGGGCCGGCGTCGAGCAGGCCGACGAGAGCATCCGCACCGGGAAGGCCCGGCAAGTGCTGGAGCAGTTAGTCAAGAGTGCGTAGTTCGCCGCACGATCCACGCAGACAGGGCACGATTTGAAGACCGGAAATATGGATCCGGTTCGGGATCGTGCTGGTTCGGCGGAAATCGTGCGGCAAATGTCCTCGGGATCGGGTAAAACGGGAGGTTGGATCGCCCCACAAGCCTGCCCGCACCCCGGGTGGGCTTTCTCGGTTCACCTCGCCAGGGACGGAGCACCATGCCACGGAAAGTGGTCCTCATCGCCGACCCCGGGATCGATACCGCCTTCGCCGTCGCCCTCGCCCTCAACGACCCCGACCTCGACGTCATCGGTCTGATCCCCTGCGCCGGCAACGTCAGCGCCCACCGCGCCTGCCAGAACGTCCACATCCTGATTGACCAACTCGACCCGCCCAAGTGGCCGCGCACCGCCGCCGCCCTGCCAGTCGAGTACGAGTCCGACGGCACCGCCCTGCACGGCCCCGACGGCCTCGGCGGGATCAACCTCCCCGCCTCCGAGCGGCACCAGCAGCAGCCCGCCGACAAGGTCCTCGCCGAACTGGTCCGCGACCACCCGCGCGAGCTGACCATCCTGTGCTTCGGCCCAGCCACGACGCTGGCGCGGGCGTTCGACCGCGATCCCGACCTGCCGGCCCTGATCGACCGGCTGGTGCTGGTCGGCGGCTGCTGGAAGGAGCCGGGCAACGCCGGCCCGGCCAGCGAGTTCCACTTCAGCCTCGACCCGCTCGCCGCCCGCCGGGTGTTCAAGTCCGGGCTGCACCCGATCGTCATCCCGCTGGACGTTACCCGCCGGCTGGTCCTCTCGCCGTCGGAACTCCTGGAGTTGCCCAACCCCGAGTCGCGGACGTGCCGGTTCCTGCGGCAGATCGTGCCGTTCGGCATCCGGGCGTCGAGTCACCTGTACGGGATCGAGGGGTTCCACCTCAAGGACGTGCTCGGGGTGGCGGCGGTGTC
>DASSAT010000405.1:0-11928 GCA_035699305.1 Fimbriiglobus sp.
CGGCTCAGGCAGCGGGTTGGGCGTGCGGGTGGGCCGGCGGGCGTGGATCGACCTATGGTCGTACTTGTCGGAAGTGTTGGCCCGCATCCCGTCGTACCCGGCCGACCGCCAGGATCATCCCCGTGTGTCGTTCGTAAAACCAAGTTTCCACGAGTGGGTACTTGTAAGCAACAGGCAATGACGGGAGGCTGCGGGTTGTCCGGGTTGTACTCAACCCGATGCGGCCAACGGCGACGAAGGAGTCGGGATTGCCGTCAGACGTTCGACTTCCCGGCATAAGTGGCCGACGAACAGGGCAGATTGCATACGCAATCGGCCTCCTCAGCTCGACGCTTGGAGTGACAAGGATGTCACCCTTGACTCGCTGGATTCCTGTCGTCGCTGCTGTCGTGCTCCTGGGGCGCACGGCCAACGATCAATTCGCGGCGCGAGCGGACGTTCCCGCCGAGTCTGGAGCAGGGCAAACCTCGCTCGAAGACGCGGGCTTGGCACGCTCGCCGGAGTGCCCGAACAACTGCGACTCGGGAATCGATTGGAAGAAGATCCCGGTCGTACGACCATTCCCGCGGATTGGGAACTTCTCGGTCCTTGGAACCGGGCCGGGTTACTACTCCATCCTCGACCAACTGCGCGGCGAATACCTCTCCGCGCCGCCAAAGTACCCGTACCCACGCTTCGGGCTGATCCAACCGTCGTTCTTCGACACGGACAATTACGGCTACCTCGACGACCCGAAGAACACCGAGTTCGACCTCTTCGACTGCCTCAAGCGCGTGCGGGTTGGGGACAACTGGCTCTTCACCACGGGCGGCGACATCCGCTCGCGGTACGAACGCCAGTACAACGCCCGGCTGACCCAGACGGACAACGAGTACGACCTCACGCGGCTGCGGGTCTACGGCGACCTGTGGTTCCGGGATGACTTCCGCATCTACGCCGAGTACATCGGTGCGTGGTCTGCTTCGCAGACCCTCGCCCCGCTGCCGATCGACCGCAACGACTCCGACCTGTTGAACCTGTTCCTCGACGTCAAGGTGGCAAACGTCGGTGGCCACTCCGCGTACGTCCGGGTCGGTCGCCAGGAGTTGCTGTTCGGCTCGCAGCGCCTCGTCTCCCCGCTGGAGTGGGCGAACACGCGGCGTACCTTCCAGGGCGTCCGGGCGTTCCGGCAGGCGGAGAACTGGGACGTGGATCTGTTCTGGGTCCAGCCGGTGGTGATCTCGGTGGACCGATTCGACTCGGTGGATAACAACCAGAACTTCGCCGGCGCCTGGTCCACGTACCGGCCGAAGAAGGGGCAGGCTATCGACGCGTATTACCTGATGCTCGACAACACCAACCAGGTGACCCAACTCGGGATTCCGAAGGGGAACTTCACCCGGCACACGTTTGGCGGGCGGTACGTGGGGAACGAGGAGAACGTCCTCTTTGATTTCGAAGGGGCGATGCAACTCGGCTCCCAGAACGGCCGCGATGTGGTCGCGGGGATGGCGACGACCGGGCTGGGGTACAACTTCAAGGACCGCCCGCTCAACCCGACGGTCTGGGCCTACTACGACTTCGCTAGCGGGGGGAACGCCACGGCCGGGACGGCGCACACGTTCAACCCCCTGTTCCCGTTCGGGCACTACTACCTTGGGTGGATTGACCAGGTCGGGCGGCAGAACATCCACGACTTGAACTTCCACCTGTACCTGTATCCGACGCCCTGGCTGACGACGTGGATTCAGTTCCACAGCTTCTGGCTCGCGGACCGCCGAGACGCCCTCTACAACGCGGCCGGGAACGCGATCCGCTATGACCCGAAGGGGCGGGCGGGCTCGCACGTCGGCGAGGAACTCGACCTCGTGTTCAACTTCCACCTGACGAAGCACGCCGATCTGTTGACCGGGTACTCGTACCTGTGGGGCGGTGAGTTCCTGCGCAAGACCGCCTCGCCCACGGCGGCCCCGGAGGCCGGGTTCTACTTCTTGCAGATGAGTTACCGGTGGTAGCCTCACGCGAATGCAAAGCGGTTGCATTTAGGTTCCGGTGCGTTACCATGCTCAGGCCATGTCCCCACGCGCTCTCATTCGACGTATCTTCCGTCCTGGCGTCGCCACTTTGGCCCTCATGGCATGCGTCGCCGTCGGGATCACGATCGGCACGGGCGGGTTCACGTTCTGGTACGCCGAGGGAAGGTCCTACCTGTCCAACGACCCCCAGATGTGCGTCAACTGCCACGTCATGCGGGACCACTACGACTCGTGGCAGAAGGCCAGCCACCACGCCAACGCGACCTGCAACGACTGCCACACGCCGCACGACTTCGTCGGGAAGTGGTTCGTCAAGAGCGAGAACGGGTTCTGGCACTCCTACGGATTCACCTTCCAGAACTTCCACGAGCCGATCATGATCCGCGAGCGGAACAACCGCGTCCTGGAGAACAACTGCATCGCGTGCCACCGCGAACTGGTCGAGACCGTCATCGGCGTGCCACCGGACCCGCCCGGGGGGTGGAACTGCACCCACTGCCATGCCGGTGTCGGCCACGGCGCGCGACGCTAACCCGCAAGAGATCCCACCGATGCCCGACGAACAGCAACCCCCGACACCGACTCCGCCTCCTCGGGCGTTCTGGAAGAGGCCCACGTTTCTCTACCCCGCGGTCATCCTCGTGTCGGCCGGCGTGACGGCCGGCGTGTTGATGCTCCTGTCGAACATCTACACGCGCAAGTGGGAGGCGCGGGAGACGGTGTTCCGCGTCGTGGACCTGCCGCCGGGCACGGTCGACCCGGCCGAGTGGGGGAAGAACTACCCGCGGCAGTACGACAGCTACAAGCGGACGGTCGATCTGGAGCGCACCAGGCACGGCGGGAACGAGTCCCCGCCGCGGAAGCGTGGTGAGCCGGTCGGTCCGGAGCCGTCCAAATTGGCGATCGACCCCCGGCTGCGGGTGATCTACAACGGGTACGCGTTCTCCGTCGATTACCGGGAGGCGCGGGGCCACGCGTACATGCTCTCCGACCAGGACGTGACCCGGCGGACGACCGAGTTCAAGCAACCCGGTGCCTGCCTCCACTGCCACGCGTCAATGTCCCCCGCCTACCAGCAGAAGGGCCGCGAGGCCGGCGTGCCGGACGACAAGCCGCGCGAGCAGCTGATGAAGGGGTTCGAGGTCGTCTGCGGGATGTCACTCGCCGACGCCCGTCATCTGAAAGGGCCGGACGGCAAGGAACTGGTCGCCCACCCCGTCGCGTGCATCGACTGCCACAAGCCGGAGACCATGCAGCTCCAGGTCACCCGACCCGCGTTCCTGATCGGCATTCAGGAACTCGCGAAGAGCGACGCTCCGGTCCCGCACCTGCCAAGTATCGACCGGTGGAGGAAGGGCGGCCGCAAGGCCGGGTACGATCCGAACACCGACGCGACCCGCCAGGAGATGCGGGCGCTCGTCTGTGGGCAGTGCCACGTCGAATACTACTTCCAGAAGGACACGAAAGTGGTGACGTACCCGTGGCACAAGGGGCTGCGGGCGGACGACATCGAACGGTATTACGACGAGACCAAGTTCACGGATTGGACGCACCCAGACGCCGGCACGCAGGTACTGAAGGCGCAGCACCCGGAGTTCGAGATGTGGAGCCAGGGCATCCACGCCCGCAGCGGTGTGAGCTGCGCCGACTGTCACATGCCGTACCTCCGGGAGGGGGCGGTGAAGATCAGCGACCACCACGTCCGCAGCCCAATGCTCAACGTCAACCGCTCGTGCCAGACGTGCCACCGCTACCCCGAGACGGAAATCATGGCCCGCGTGGACGCCATACAGGGCCGCACCCGCGAGTTGCTGGATCGCTCCGAGGACGCCTGTGTGGACGTGATCCGGGCGATCGCCGAGGCCAAGGCCCGCGGGGCCACAGACGAGCAGCTGGCCGAGGCTCGCAAGCTGCACCGTGCGGCGCAGTGGCGAACCGACTTCGTGCAGTCGGAGAACAGCCGCGGGTTCCACGCCGCACAGGAGGCAGCTCGCGTACTCGCCCAGGCGATCGACCTCGCCCGCCAGGGACAGCTCAAGGCAGCGACTACCAAGACGGGCAAGTAATGCGGGCACCAGACGACTTCGAGGGTCAGTTGGGTGCGGTCAGATGGCCTCGATCGAAGCGGGCTCGAGCCGTCCGTCACCCGACCACCGAGGCGACGGACAAGACCAGTTGCTGGGCATTGAACGGCTTGGGCAGCACCACCACCCCGGGGCCTGGCGGCAACCCGGCGGCGTGTTCGGCGTCGGCCTCGCTCGTGGCCACGACGACCCCCAGCCCACCGCACGCCGGGTCGGTCGCGACCACGCGGGCAAGCTCCACCCCGGTCATGTCCGACAGGTGCATTGCGCAGACCAGCACGTTCGCCCGCTCCCGCTTCGCGACCTCGATCCCCTCCTGCCCGGACCCGGTCACGTGGACGGTACTGATACCGCATTGGCTCAGGTAGCGGGTGATGATCCCGGCCTGCGTCCGCGACGGCTCGACGAGGACGACCGTCAGGCCGGCAACACGCTCCTCCAGTGCGGGCACCGGGTGGACGGCCACCGTCTGATTCAACTCCACGGTCTGGTCGAGACGAGCCGCCTGAGCTGCGGGTTGCGGCGACCACTCCTCGGTCGGGGCGCGCGACGGACTGAGCCTCGACTGGATCTGTTCCAGGTCCCTCACTACCTCGGCCATCGACGGATACCGATCCTCCGGCGCCTTCGCGACCATCAGCCGGAAGACGGTGTGGAGTTCGGGCGGGATGTCGGGCCGGGACTCGCACAGGTTGGGGATCGGGTCGTCCCGGTGCTTCAGCAGCATGGCCATGAGCGACGCGGCCCGGTACGGTGAACCGCCGGTCAGCAGGAAGTAGAGCGTACACCCGAGGCTGTAGATGTCGGCCCGGTGGTCCACCTGACCCGAGTCGACCGCCTGCTCCGGGGCCATGTACTGGGCCGTCCCGACGACCATCCCGGCCTGGGTCAGTGAGGTGCTCCCGCCGTCCGCGGCGTTCAGCCGAGCCAGCCCGAGGTCGGCCACCTTCACCACCCCCTCGGTGTCGCGGAGGAGGTTCGCCGGCTTGATGTCCCGGTGGACGATCCCCCGGGCGTGGGCGTACTCCAGACCCAGGGCCGCCTGGCGCACGCAGTTGACCGCGTCGGCTATGGGTAGCGGGCCGGCTTGCTCGACCTCGGACTCCAGGTCCCGGCCGTCGACGAACTCCATCACCAGGAACGGCCCGTCCACGCCCTCGTCGGCGTCGTAGGCCATCACGATGTTCGGGTGGTGGAGCCGGGCGATCGTCTCGACCTCCCGCTGGAACCGCTGGGCGAACCGCTCCGTGCTGGCCACCTCCTTCGAGAGCACCTTCAGGGCCACGACCCGCTTCATCCGCCGGTGGCGGGCCTTGAACACGGTCCCCATGCCGCCGGCCCCGAGCCAGTCCAGGATCTCGTAGTTGCCGATTAGCAGGTCACCGAACCGGTGGCCCAGGAGGGCGTCCGCCTGGTATCCGGTCAACTTGCCGGCATCGACCAGCTTCTGTGCGACCGCGGCCCCGCCGGCCGCCGCGAGTTGCTCGGCGTCGGGCAACAGGTCGGCGGCGTTGAACAGCCCGCTCTCGGTCAGGTTCTGAACGAACTCCCCCGTCGTGACGTGGTCGTGCGCCCGGAGTTTCCCCGCCATCGGTCACCCTCCCCGTCCGGTGAAGTCTGACTCGTCCCCGCCCGTGCCGGCCGCCGCGAGCGGCGGGCAGAGGTGGAGGGAGAATTCCCCCACCTCCGAATCGAACCCGATGACCCACCGCCCGGCCGCCGCGCCGGGGGGCACGGCCGTCAGGACGGTCGGTGTCGTAAAGGTGAAGTGGCGGGGCGTCCCGAACAGCAGCGCCTTGGCCTGTCCGGCGATCACGTTCAACAGTTCGTGAACACAGTCCCGCACCATCCCCTCGTCCGGCTTCCCGCTGACGTCGGCCAGCACCCGCCCGGCCAGCGCCTCGGCCGTTCCGGCCGGCAAACTCAGTATCAGCCACCCCTCGACCTCAGCGTCCAGCTGCAGGATCGCCGATACGTCTGCCAGCCCCTCGCCCCCGGCCGCCCGGAACGTGCCGCGGACGACGATCTCAGTCCCGGGCATCTCCCGGAGCGTCGTGGCGACGGCCGTGATGAACGGCTCGAGCAGTTCGTCCGGTGCGTCCACGGCGGACTCCTCCGTTGCGAGGTGCGGTCACCCGACCAGCTGGTAGAAGCCGCCCTTGAGGTTCTCGACCCGGCGGAACGAGTCGTCCAGGTTGAGCGTCGTCTCGGCCCCGCCCAGGAGCAGGTAGCCGCCCGGCCGCAGCAGCCGGGCCACCCGGCTGAGGATCGATTTCTTCGTCTCCGGGTCGAAGTAGATCATCACGTTCCGTAGGAAGATCAGGTCCATCCGCGGCAGGATCGGCCAGGCCCTGGCCAGGTTCAGTCCGCGGAACTCCACCATCTTTCGGACGTCTTCGGACAACTCCCAGTTGCTCCCGTGCTGGCGAAAGTACCTGGCCAAGAGCGCGGCGGGCAGGCCGCGGTTGACCTCCATCTGCGTGTACCGCCCCTCCCGGGCCCGCCCGAGCGCCGCGCCGGACAGGTCGGTGGCCAGGACGCTCACCTGCCACCCGGCGAGGTTCGGGAAGTGCTCGCGGAGCAGCAGCGCGAAGCTGTACGGCTCCTGACCGGTTGAGCAGGCGGCGCACCAGACGTCCAGCCGCCGCTCGCCGGCCCGCAGGCGGATCAGGTCCGGCAGGACCGCCGTCCGGAGCGCCTCGAACGGGTGGTGGTCGCGGAAGAACGACGTCTCGGTCGTGACCATCGCCTCGACGACCAGTGCCGCCAGCCCGTTCTCCGGGGCCTCCCGGAGCCGCCCGACCAGCCCCGAGACCGACCCGAGCCCGAGTTGCCGGGCGACCGGGGTCAGCCGGCCCTCGACCAGGTATTCCTTCCCCGGCTCCAGGACGATCGCGCTGCGCTCCCGGACCAGCCGGCAGACGAACTCGAAGTCCTGGGCGGTCATCGGCCCGCCCCCCGCCCGACCCGCACCCGGCGGACGACTTCGGGGGCGATCATCGCCAGGGGCAGCACCCGGTCGGCCAGCCCGGCCCGCGCGACGAAGCCGGGCATCCCCCAGACCACCGAGGTAGCCTCGTCCTGGGCGATCACCTGCCCGCCGGCCTCGCGGATCGCCTCGCACCCGCGTAGCCCGTCCTGCCCCATCCCGGTCAGGACCACGGCCAGGGCGTTCGACCCGAACACCCGCGCGACCGATCGGAACAGCACGTCCGCAGCCGGCCGACAGGAGTTCTCCGGCGGGTCCTGGTGGACCAGGATGCGGGCCTGCGGGCCGTCCCGGACAACGGTCATGTGGTGGTCGCCCGGCGCGATCCAGGCGTGACCGGGCCGGAGGAACTCCCCCGAACGACCCTCGTCCACCTTCACCGGGAACTGCGCCGACAGCCGCTCGGCCAACAGCCGGGTGAACATTGGGGGCATGTGCTGGACGACGACGACCGGGACCGGGAGTTCCGCTGGAAGTCCGGCGAAGAGTTCGGCCAGGGCGTTCGGCCCGCCGGTCGAGGCGGCGATCGCGACCACCTCCACAGGGCCGGCGCGGGCCGCCTGACCCGGCGGCGCGAGCACGACCGGCGACTCCCCACGACCCGCCCCGCGGCCGCACAGGGCCTTGATCTCGGGGATCAGCTCGTCCCGGATGACCCGGAGCGACGCCTCCATCCCGCCCGCCGACGTCGGCTTGGCGAAGTAGTCGGTCGCCCCGAGGGCCAGGGCGTCGAGCGTCGCCGCGGCGCCCCGCTCGGTCAGGGCGCTGAACATGATGACCGGGAGCTTCGGATACGCCTTGCGGATCTCCCGGAGGGTCGCCAGCCCGTCCATCTCCGGCATCTCGACGTCGAGGATGACCAGGTCCGGGTTCACCTGCGGGAGTTTGGCCAGCGCGATCTTACCGTTGGCCGCCGTCCCGACGACCTCCAGCGCCGGGTCGGCGTTCAGCTCGTCGGCGACCAGCCGGCGGAAGACGACCGCGTCGTCCACCACGAGGATGCGGATCTTCGCCACCGGTCACTCCGGAATCACGTTGAGCAGGCTGAGCTTGGCGACCAGGACTTCCTTGGTGAATGGCTTCATCAGGTACTCGTCCGCCCCGGCCTCCAGTGCCCGGACCAGTTGCTCCTGCTCGGTCTCGGTGGTGACCATCATGATCCGCACCGGGTCGTAGGACCGGTCCGCGCGGACGGCCCGGATGAAGTCGAGCCCGTTCAACACCGGCATGTTCCAGTCCACCAGGACGAGTTCCACGTCCGGGGTCTGCCGCAACTGTTCAAGCCCTTCGCGGCCGTCCCCGGCCTCGACCACCTTGACCCCCACCTCCGTGAGGGTCTTGCGGATGATGGCCCGCATCGCCCGTGAGTCGTCGATGACCAGTGCGCGCATGCTCGGCTCCCGATCCGTAACTGTCCGACCGGCGTCACCCGGTTCAGTACTTGAACTGGCTGACCAATTGTTGCAGGTCGAGGGCCATCTTGGACAACTCGTCGGCCGACTTCCTGGTTTCGCTCGCCCCCTCGGTGGTGCCCCGGGCGGCCTGGGCCACCCCGGTGACGTTCTGGGCGATCTCGCGGCTCCCCTTGGCCGCCTCGGAGACGTTCCGGCCGATCTCCCCGGTCGTCGCCGTCTGCTCCTCGACGGCGCTGGCGATCGTGGTCTGGATGTCGTTGATCTGGTCGATGACCTTGCCGATCTGCCCGATCGCCTCGACCGCCCCCTTCGTGTCGGTCTGGATCGCCTCGATCTTGCGGCCGATGTCCTCGGTCGCCCGGGCGGTCTGCTTGGCCAACTCCTTGACCTCGTTGGCGACCACGGCGAACCCCTTGCCGGCCTCCCCGGCCCGGGCCGCCTCGATGGTCGCGTTCAGGGCGAGCAGGTTGGTCTGCTCGGCGATCGAAGTAATGACCTTGATCACGTTCCCGATCTCGCCGCTACTCTCGCCGAGCTTGGCCACGGTCGCGTTCGTCCTCTCGGCCACCTTGACCGCGGCCGTCGCCACCTTGGCCGCCTCGCTGGCGCTCTTGGCGATCTCCCGGATGCTCGCCCCCATCTCCTCGGTCCCGGCCGCGACGGTGGAAACGTTCTTGCTCACCTGCTCGGCCGCGGCGGCGGCGACGTTCGCCTGGGCCGCCGTCTCCTCCGCGTTCGCGGCCATCTGCTGGCTGACCGCGGTCAACTCGCTCGACGCGCCGGCGAGGGCGCTCGAACTCTTGCCGACCTCCTCCAACACCCGCTGGAGATCGACCCGAAGCTTCACCTGGTCGGTCACGTCCGCCGCAGTCTTGATGACCTTCAGCAGTTGGCCGCCGCGGTCCTGAATCGGGTTGTATGCGGCCTGGAGCCAGACGTCCTTCCCCCCCTTGCCGACTCGCCTGAACTCCCCGCTCACGACCTCGCCACGACCGAGCCGGACCCAGAACTCGCGGTATTCCGAGCTGTTGGCGTACGCCGGCTCGACGAGCAGGCGGTGGTGCTGGCCGCGGAGTTCATCCAGCGTGTACCCCGTGGTGTTCAGGAACTTGGCGTTCGCGGTGACGATCGAGCCGTCGGGCTTGAACTCGACCATCGCCTGCGACTTGTTGATCTCGGCGACCTGGCGCAACATCTCGGCCATCTCGTTGACGTGCCGGCCGACCCGGCCGAACTCGTCGGTCCCCTCGGCCATCCGGCGCGCGTAGTCGCCGGCGGCGATGGCCTGCACCGTGGTGATGGTCTCCGCGGTCTTGGCCCGGACGCCGCGGGCCGTCAGCCCCACGACCAACACGATGAACGCCAGCGACGCCAAGAGGATCGCCGTCTGGGCCCAGCGTCGCGAGGCGACCAGGTCCGTGGCCGCTTCCTGCTCCTGCTTCAGATTCCGCTCAGTCGAGTCGAGCAAGGCGCGGACGTTCTCGGCCTGCTGCTTCTGCAGGGGGGCCAGTCGCCCGTTGACAATCTTGTCCACGTTCGGCTTCTCCTTCGCCCCGCCCCGAAGCGCGGGGATCAGGTCCCGATCGACGATCTCGTAAAACGCCGCCCCCTGGGGGATGACCTTGTCCACCAGGGTGGTCCGCTCGGGGCCGTCGGCGAGCCGGTCGCGCCAGGCGGCCGCCGCCTGTTGAAAGGCCGCCTGCTCCCGGCCGAGTTGCTCCATGACCGTGGCGAGCACCTCGGGCGGGGCCCCGGGGTCCACACCCGTGATCACGAGCATCGACCGAATCACGTTGAGGGGTGGCGGCGACAGGTCGTTGATCAGGTCCTTCTGGGTGTTGATCCGCTCGTAGGCCGGGCCGTTGATCCGCACCGCCTCCACGGTGTCGCGGGCGTACCAACCCGCGACGAGCTGCGCCACGACGGCGACCACCCCCAGCAAGATGAGGCGGCCCTGGATGGACCGAACGAAGTCGAACACGGTGTGCCCTCAGTGCCGCGCGGCGCGGCTCACTTGGTTTCGGGTGCGTCGAACGCCTTCGCGTCGAGGAGGTTGTCGAGGTCGAGCGCCAGGAGGAGCCGGTCGGCCAGCTTGTACGCCCCGCGGATCAACTCCCGGGCCGTCCCGCGGAGCGATTCGGGCGGCCGCTCGTAATCCCGCTCCGACACCGCGAGCACGTCGCCGATCTCATCGACCAGCAGGCTGACCGCCCCGTCGTCGGTCCGGACGATCACGTTCACCGGGGTCTCGCCGGCCGGCAGGTCCGGGAGGTCGAGCCGGCGGCGGAGGTCGATCGCGGTGACGATCTGCCCGCGGAGATTGATCAGCCCGCTGACCACCGGCGGGGCGAGCGGCACGCGGGTCATCTCCTGGTAGCGGATAACCTCCTGCACCTGCATCACCTCGATCCCGAAGTATTTCCCGTCGAGAAAGAATGTGCAGTACTGGTGTTCGTCGATCACGGCTCAGCCCTTCGCGGCGGCGGACCCGGCCTCGGAGAAGGCCGGGTCGGCCGAACGGACGATCCACTCGACGTCCAGGAACTCGGTCACCCGGCCCTGCACGACGGCGGTGAACAACACCCCGGGCCGGCGGTCCGGGGAGCAGGTGACGACGGCCTCCTCCACGATGTCGATGATGCGGCCGACGATCAGCCCGACTCGCCGACCCGATCCGGCGATGACAACGACCGGGAGCTTGTCACTGCCGGACGGGCTCGGCGGGCCGCTCACCCGACGGCGCCGGGGCTCGCCGTCGGGCCCGTTCCGGCGCCGCAGCTTGCGGAGGAACAGGGTGACGGGGACCAGCGGCAGGATCTCGCCCCGGTACTGGACCACGTCCCGCCCGCCGGCCCGCTCGACCGCCGACCGGGGAAACTCTTCCAGCCGGGCCACCGCCGTCAACGGGATCGCCATCCGCCCGCCGTCCGCGGTAAAGAGCAGAACCGTCTGGCGGTCCCCGGTCGTCACGGCCGAGGTCGGCTTCTCGGTGAGCGCCCGCTCCCGGGCCCCGGACACGACCCCGGCCCGCTGGGCCAGACCGAGGACGTCCAGGATCAGGGCCACCCGCCCGTCGCCCATGATCGTCGCCCCCGCGAACGCGTCGATGCCCTTGATCTGCTTCTGGAGTGGCTTGACGACGATCTCCTCGGTGTCGTGGATGTCGTCCACCACCAGCCCGAACGGGCAGTCGTCGGCCTGGAGGACGACGATGTTCGCCTCCTCTCCCTCGCGGCGGGTGGACTCGACCTGCAACTGGCGGTCGAGGTAGACGAGCGGGAGAAGGTTGCCCCGGAGCCGGTAGACCGGGACCCCGTGGATGAACTCGATCGCCTTGCGAACCTGCTCACCCTCCAACCGGACCAGTTCGAGCAAGCTGACCTGAGGGATGGCGTAGCGGTCCCCGCCTGTCGTGACGGTGAGCG
>DASSAT010000406.1:0-5979 GCA_035699305.1 Fimbriiglobus sp.
TGTCGTTACAACCTCCGTTCTACCCCGACGACAGGCTCTCATCCCCATCTACAAGAAGGTTGAGCGTGTAGCGTAGTAGGCACACTCCGTGTGCCGTTCTTCAAGAGACGGCACACGGAGTGTGCCTACTACTTTGGAAGGGAAGCGGATATGGGTCAGAAAGTCCGACCGACCGGGTTCCGCACGGGCATCATGCAGCCCTGGCTCAGCTCGTGGTACGCGAGCAAGCAGGACTTCAGCGAACTGCTCGTCGAGGACAACACCATCCGGGAGTTCGTCCAGAAGTACCTGACCAACGCCCGCGACCGCAAGAAGCAGCGGCCGGCCATCGCCCGCGTCAAGATCGAGCGCACCCGCGAGCGGGTGGTCGTCACCCTGTATTCCAGCCGGGTCGGGGCGATCATCGGCAAGAAGGGCGAGAAGATCGAGAAGCTCACGAAGGCCCTGGAGAAGCTGACCCGCCGGCACATCGACATCAAGACGATCGAGGTGACCCGGCCGGAGATCGAGCCGCAGCTGGTGGCCGAGGACATCTGCGAGCAACTGGAGAAGCGGGCCAGCTTCCGCCGGACCATGAAGCAGGCCATCCAGCGGGCCATGGAGAACGGGGCCAAGGGCATCAAGCTGCAGCTGTCGGGTCGGCTCGGCGGGTCCGAGATGGCCCGCTGCGAGAAGTCGATGGACGGCTCGATCCCGCTCAGCACCCTGCGGGCGAAGGTGGACTACGGGTTCGCCGAGGCGTCCACCCCGCAAGGGAACATCGGGGTCAAGTGCTGGATCAACAACGGCGACTATCTGAGCGGGGAGATCAACGATGCCACTGATGCCCAAGCGAGTCAAGTATCGAAAAAGCCAACGCGGCGTCGTAAAGGGTAAGCCCGCCCAGAAGAGGTACAACGGCCCGATCAAGGGGAACGCGACTCGCGGCAACTACGTCGCCTACGGCGACTACGGGTTGCAGACCCTCGAAGGCGGCTGGCTCTCGGCCGAGTGCATCGAGTCGGGGCGGATTACCGTGACCCGGTTCGTCTCCGGCGAGGGCCGGTACTACATTCGGGTGTTCCCGCACAAGAGCGTGACCTCCATCCCGGCCGAGACGCGGATGGGCAAGGGCAAAGGCGAGCCAGAGTACTGGGCGGCGGTGGTCAAGGCCGGCCAGGTCCTCTTCGAGATCGGCGGGCTGCCAGAGGCGGCCGCCCGCGACTGCCTGGCCCGGGTGGCGTACAAGATGCCGTTCAAGTGCCGGTTCGTGACGCGGCGGCCGAACGTCTAAGGCCCGACACCTAACCCCCTGGCCCCCTTCCCTAAAGAGGGAAGGGGGAGTCAGACGGTCGGGGTTTGCTCCCCTCCCCGCTTCGGGGAGGGGTTGGGGGAGGGGTAAGTCAGCTATGAAAGCCAGCGAACTGACCGGGATGAGCGACGAGCAACTCGGACTCACCCTGCGCGACACCGAGAAGCACCTGTTCCAGCTGCGCTTCCAGTCGGCCACCGACCGGCTGGAGACGCCCAGCGAGATCAGCAAGGCGAAGAAGGACATCGCCCGGATCAAGACCATCCAGCGCGGCCGCGAACTGGCCAAGCTCGCCCAGGCGCCGGACGACGCGATCGCCAAGATGCTGACCGACTGGCAGGCGAAGACCGACGGCCCCGGCAAGCGCAAGGCCAAGCGGCAGGTCGCCCGGCTGGAGGCGCTCCAGGAATCCCGCGGGCCGAAGCCGACGGCCGCTCAGCCGGCGAAGGGGAAGTAACCGATGGCCGACGCGAACGCTACCAGCCAGACGCCCACCGCCCGCGGCAACCGCCGGGTGGTGACCGGGGTCGTCACCCGGGACAAGAACGCCAAGACCCGCCGGGTCGAGGTCGAGCGGCTGGTCCGCCACCCGAAGTACGGCAAGTACGTCAAGCAGCGGACGATCTGCTACACCCACGACGAGGCCAACGAGTCCCACCTCGGCGACACCGTGGAGATCATGGAGTCGCGGCCGATGTCGCGGACCAAGCGGTGGCGGCTGGTGCGGGTGTTGGCCAAGGCCCCGACCCGCAACCTCGCCAACCTGGAGGGGGCGGTGCCCGGCAGCCAGATCGACGGCCCGCAGGCCGGCGCGAAGAAGGAGTAACAAAGCCCGTCGATTGCAATCGACGGGCTTTAAGAGGCCCACGTTATGATCCAGATGTACACATACCTCGATGTTGCGGACAACACCGGGGCCAAAGAGGTGATGTGCATCCAGGTGCTCGGCGGCTCGAAGCGCCGCGTCGCGTACCTGGGGGACGTCATCAAGGTCAGCGTCAAGAAGGCGCTGCCCGGCGGCGACGTCAAGCCGGGCGACGTGGCCAAGGGCGTCATCGTTCGGACGCGGGTCGCCACGCGCCGCGAGGACGGCAGCTATGTCCGGTTCGACCGCAACGCGCTGGTGCTGCTGGACAACGACAACAACCCGCGCGGCACCCGCATCGTCGGGGCGGTCCCGCGGGAGCTGCGGGCGAAGTTCAACAAGATCATCAGCCTCGCGGCCGAGGTGGTGTGATTCTGGTCCCCCTCTCCCCTTGCGGGAGAGGGGTTAGGGGTGAGGGGTAATAGCTTGGCGGTGGGGGCGCGCTACCCCTCACCCCCGGCCCCTCTCCCGCAAGGGGAGAGGGGAGGAAGAGGGTCATGTACATCCGCAAAGACGACATCGTCGAGGTGCTGACCGGCGACGACAAGGGCAAGCGCGGCCGGGTGCTGCGCGTGATGCGCAAGGACGGCAAGGTGGTGGTCGAGGGGGTGAACCGGGTGTACCGGCACCTGCGGCCGTCGCGGCGCAACCCGCAGGGCGGCCGGCTCTCCAAGGAGATGCCGGTCCAGGCGTCCAACGTCGCCCTGATCGACCCGCAGACCAACCGCCCGACCCGGCTCGGCATCCGGTACACGGCCGACGGCTCCAAGGAGCTTTACGCCAAGAAGAGCGGCGCCCGCATCCGCACCCTGGCGAAGTCGAACCCGAAGTACGCGACGAAGCGTTGAATGTAGTCCGCTCGCTCCGCGAGCGGTCTTCCGATCCGCTCGCGGAGCGAGCGGGCTACACAGACCCGGACCGGCCCCGTCGGCATGGGGCCGGGTTAGGTCCCGCGAGGTGAGACGATGGCAACGACCAAGCTGAAGCCCCCCCGGCTGCAAGAGAGGTATCAGACGGAGATCGCCGGCGCGCTGGCGAAGAAGTTCGGCCGGGAGAACCGGCTGAGCCTGCCGAAGCTCCAGAAGATCGTCGTCAACATGGGCGTCGGCAAGGCGCTGCAAGACAAGAACCGGCTGACCGAGGCGGTCGAGAACCTGGGCCAGATCACCGGCCAGCGGCCGCAGATCACCAAGGCCAAGCAGGCGATCTCCAGCTTCCGCCTCCGCGAGGGGAACGAGATCGGCTGCCGGGTGACGCTCCGCGGCCGTAAGATGTACGAGTTCCTCGACCGGCTGGTCAACCTGGCGCTGCCGCGGATTCGGGACTTCCGCGGCGTGAACCCGAAGAGCTTCGACGGCAACGGCAACTACAACATGGGGCTGTCCGAGCAGATGGTCTTCCCGGAGATCCACCCCGACAAGGTGAACTTCACCCAGGGGATGGACATCACCATCTGCACCAGCACCCGCAACGACGACGAGGCCCGGGAGCTGCTGAAGGCATTCGGCATGCCGTTCCGGGAGTAAAGCCCGTCGATTGCAATCGACGGGCTTGAGACGATGATCCGCGGTACGGCCGGCTCCCCGCACCCGTCGTGCGACCCGAACCGGAACGCCGCCCTATACGAGAGCTTGCATGTCCACCAACGCGATGGAAGCCAAGTTCCGCCGGCAGATGGCCGCGCTGGACAAGCACAAGGCCGAGGTCGCCAAGCCCGCCGACCAGCAGAACCCGGTCAACGTGCTGGAGCCGCGGGAGCGGATCAAGATCCGCCTGCGGTGCAAGCTGTGCGGCCGCGGCCGGGCCGTGTACCGCAAGTTCGGCGTCTGCCGCATCTGCTTCCGCAATCTGGCGTCGGACGGGCTGATCCCCGGCGTCCGCAAGGCGTCATGGTAACAGTTCCAAGTTCCAGAGTTCCAAGTTCCAAGCTCAAGGCGTGGGACTCGGGGCTGCTGGACTTGGAACTTGGAACTCTGGAACTTGGAACTAGGGCGCAAGCCATGATGACCGACCCGATCGCGGACATGCTCACCCGCATCCGCAACGCCAGCCTGGTGGAGCGGCCAGCGGTGGACATGCCGGCCACCAAGGTCAAGGTGGCCATCGCCAAGGTGCTCGTCGAGGAGGGGTTCGTCCTCGGCTACCGCCTCGGCAAGTACAACACCGACGCCCAGGGGCACAAGGAGTTCCAGGAGGTGTCCGGCCTCGACGAGCCGCACACGGTCTTGCAGGTGTTCCTGAAGTACGGACCAGACGGCGAGAAGGTGATCCGGCACATCGAGCGGTATTCGAAGCCGGGCCGCCGGGTGTACCAGGGGTACAAGGAAATCCGCCGCGTCCTGGACGGGCTGGGCATCGCGGTCCTCAGCACCAGCAAGGGCGTCATGAGCGACCGCCAGGCCCGCCAGCAGAAAGTCGGCGGCGAGGTGCTGTGTACGGTGTGGTAATCCCCTGGGACCGCGGCCGTCCCGGCCGCTCTTGCTACCCGGGGCGAGGCGCTTCGGAAAAACGCAAGAGGTCCCCGAGTGGTCCAGGAAGAGCGGCCGGGACGGCCGCGGTCCCAGGTATGAGGCCCCGACCCGGACCCGTTTCCGGTGAAGCCTCGGAGGAACTGACAATGTCCCGGATCGGCAAGCAACCCGTGGTCATCCCCGCGGGGGTGAAGGTGTCGGTCGCCAACCGCCTCATCAAGGTCGAAGGCCCGAAGGGCAAGCTGGAGTTCACCCACCACCCCAACGTCAAGGTCGAGACCGACGGCAAGCAACTGACCGTCACTCGGCCGGACGACAACCGGGTCAACCGCGCCTTGCACGGGCTGACCCGGGCGCTGGTCAACAACATGGTGGTCGGGGTCACCAAGGGGTACGAGAAGAAGCTCAAGATCGAGGGGGTCGGCTACCAGGCGGCGATGAAGGGCAAGGCGGTCGAGTTGACGGTCGGGTTCGCCAACCGGATCGTCCACGAGCCGCCGGCCGGCGTGACCGTCGCCGTCCCGGACCCGACCACCATCGTCGTCTCCGGGGCGGACCGGCAGGCGGTCGGCCAGTTCGCCGCCAACATCCGGGCGAGTAAGAAGCCGGAGCCGTATAAGGGCAAGGGCATCCGCTACGACAACGAGGTGGTTCGTCGCAAGGAAGGGAAGTCGTTCGCGGCGGGCGGCAAGTAGTCGCAGTGTCAGTGCCAGTGTCGGTGTCAGTGTGACGCACCGGCCTCCTGGCATCCGACACTGGTTTTCCACTGACACTGACACTGACACTGGTCACTGCTATGGACGCACAGAAACTCAAGCACAAGCAGGCGCAGCGGCGGAAGTTCCGGGTCCGCAAGGCGATCCGCGGCAGCGCGCGGAAGCCGCGGCTGTCGGTCTTCCGCAGCCACTTCCACATCTACGCCCAGCTGATCGACGACGACGCCCAGGTCACCCTGGCCGCCGCGTCCAGCGACGGCAAAGGCGCGGACGTGACGTACGGTGGCAACGTCGCGGCGGCGAAGGTGGTCGGCAAGAAACTGGCGGAACTGGCCAAGGCCAAGGGGATCACCCAGGCGGCGTTCGACCGCGGCCACTACCGCTTCCACGGCCGGGTCAAGGCGCTGGCCCGGGCGGCCACCGAGGCCGGGCTGGTCTGCACGGGTCTGAAGGACGAGCCGAAGAAGGCGCCCAAGGAAGCCGCGCCCCCGGCCAAGGGCGAGAAGAAGGGCGGCGGCGAGAAGAAGGAAGGCAAGAAGCCCGAGAAGGTCAAGGCGTAATGTAGTCCGCTCGCGGAGCGAGTGGATTCCGCAGACCGCTCGCTCCGCGAGCGGATTCCGAAGACCGCTCGCGGAG
>DASSAT010000407.1:0-5725 GCA_035699305.1 Fimbriiglobus sp.
GTGCCTCACACCACGTCGGCGAACGTCTTCTCCATCCGCCGGAAGTAGAACAGCCCGCCGGTCAACAACAGCACCACCACCCCCGCCGACACCGTCACCAGCCCCCAGTTCGGAGCGTCCGTACCCAAGAGCGCCCAGCGGAACCCCTCCACCACCCCGGCCATCGGGTTCAGACCGTACAGCGGCCGGTACGCCTCCGGCACGATGCTCGCCGGGTACGCCACCGGGGTGACGAACAGCCAAAACTGCGTCAGGAACGGGATCGTGTAGCGCACGTCGCGGTACTGGACGTTCAGCGCCGACAGCCACAGCCCGACGGCCAGCGCCGTCAGCAACGCGAACAGGGCGAACACCGGCGCCGCCAACACGCCCCACCCCGGGGCCACGCCGTAGCCGGCCATCAGCAACAGCAGCAGCACGAACGCGACGGCGAAGTCCACCAGCCCGGCCAGCACCGACGCGACCGGCACGATCAGCCGCGGGAAGTACACCTTGGTGATGAGCCGCTGCTCGGCGACGAGGCTGTTGCTGGACTGAGTCAGGGCGTAGGCGAAGAGCTGCCACGGGACCAGCGCCGCCAGCACGAAGACGGCATACGGCTTGCCGTCGGAGGGCATCTTGCCGAGCTTGCCGAAGAAGATGGTGAACACCGCCATCGTCAGGAGCGGCTGGAGGACCGCCCAGGCGACGCCCAGCGCGGTCTGCTTGTAGCGCAGCTTGACGTCGCGGAGGGTGAGGAAGAATAACAGCTCGCGGTAGCGCCACAACTCGGCCAGGTCCAGCGCCCGCCAGCCACCGCTGGGGCGGATGCGCGTGACGTCCGGGGGTGCGGTCAGGGTCGGCGCGTCGGTCATCAGGCTCGGTCCGGGGCGCAGGGGGTCATTGTATTGGCGGCGCGGACGAAGTCCGTGGCCATGTCGTCCCAGGTGATGGCCCGCAGCGCCGCGGACAACTCGGCGACCCGCCCCGGCCACGCCTCCAGGTCGCGCCGCCACGCCCGCAGACGGTCCGCCAACCCGGCGGTATCGTCCGGGTCCGGCAACAACAGGTCGGACAGCTCCGGCGGGTAGCGCTCGGCGACGCCGGCCGTCGCCGAAACCAGCACCGGTAAGCCGCGACAGAGCGCCTCGTGGACGCCCAGGCCGTAAGCTTCATACCGCGCCGGGTGGGCCATCGCGTCGGCCGCGGCCAACACCCGGTCCACGTCCGGCCGGAAGCCGAGGAAGTGGACCCGGTCGGCCAGCCCGTCGGCCCGCGCCCGCTCTTGCCACGCCGGCAACTCCGCCCCCCGACCGACCACCGCCAGGTTGGCGTCCCAGCGAGCGCCGCCGCAGAGGAAGCGCCACGCCGCGTACAGGGTGTCGAACCCCTTGCGGGTGTCCCCCATCGCGCCGACGAACACCACCCACGGCCGATCGCCCCAGCCCAGTGCCGCGCGCGCGGCCTGTCGCTCCTTCGCCGTCACCGGGGCGAACCGGTCGGGGTCGATGCCGTAGTACACCACCCGCACGCGGTCCGCGGGCACGCCGACCCGCTCGACTACGTCGCGGGCGGTGACGTGGCTGTTGCACACCACGACGCGGGAGGCCGGCAGGATCGCCCGCTCGGCCGCACAGCGGCGCGGGTGAACGATCCGCTCCTTGAGCCGCCGCGCCCACCCTGCCGCGGTCCGCCGGTAGGCGGAGTGGACGTAGTGGACCCAGTTGATGTCGCGGCAGTCGCAGTTGGTCCCGTTGACCACGACCCGGGCGCCGGCGGCCCGGCGCGCCCGCTTCAACCCCGCCCGGCCGAGCAGCACCCCGCCGAGCACGTCGAAGCCCAGCGGTCGCGGCACCCGCCGCACGGTCACGGCTGGCAGCCTGGCTAGCTCGTCGGCGGCACGGTGCGTGACGACCTCCACCCGTCCGGTCCGCGCCAGGTGGCGCGCCAGGGCGAGGTTGGGCATGTCCATACCGCCGGTCGGGACGAACTCGGAGGCGACGATCAGCCAGGGGGTCACAGCCGGACCCCGTCCCGCCTGGCCCGGGCGACGGTCCGGGCGGCAGTGACGAGCAGGCTGTTGAGCATCCAGAACTCCATGCCGATCTGGCCGATGAACGGCGTGTAGCTGAACGTCAGGCCGAAGACGGCGACCGTGTACGCCCCGCCGAGGGCGGCCCACCCGGCCAGCCAGCGGTCGGGCGTGTGCCGGGCGGCCCGCATCACCGCGGCCCCGGCGACGAGGATCGCCGCCGCGTACGCCAGCGCCAGCGGCGCGCCACCGTCGGTCACCCACGCGGTCCACTGGATCTCCACCCAGATCGACGTCGAGCGCGGGTTCAACTCGTCGCCGAAGTACGACCGGACCATCCCCCACCGCCCCAGCCCCGCCCCGAACGGGTGCTCCGGGAGCAACTCCGTCACCGTGTACGTCAGGAACTGCCCGCGGTTGGAGAAGTACACCTGGCCCGGCGCGTCCTCGACGAGCGTCCCGAACCGCTCGGTCACCAGCTCCCCGCCGACCGCCAGCGCCCAGACGAAGCTGCCGACCGCCACCACCGCCAGGATGGCCAGCAGCCGGACGGCGTCGCCGGCCCGGCGCGCCCAGGCGAGGGCGGCGACGAACGCCACGGCGACGATGACGCTGACCACCAGGGCCACCCGGATCTGCGTCAGGTAGATGCAGAACAGCCCGACCGTCATGCTGCCGGCCCCGGCCAGCCGCAGGCTCCACCGCCGCGAGACGGCCGCGTACCCCATCCCGAACAGGACCGCGTACAGCCCCGACATGGACGACCCGCCGGGCACGTCGGTCAGCCCCATCGGCCGCCAGATCTTGGTCCCGTCGGGCAGCTCGATCTTAAGCCCCTCGGCCATGATCCCCTGGTCATCGACCACCGACGAGATGGCCGGCTGAAGCGTCCCCGGGAAGTACGTCTGGACGACGCCGACGCTGGCGCTGAGGGTGTGGAACCCCCAGATCAAGAGCATCACCCGGGCGACGACCGCGGGGGTGATCTGGAGCCGGCTGACCCAGAACAGCGGGGCCACGACGGCCAGGTTCAGGGCAAACTCGGCGGCCCCGGTCAGTGGGGTGTTGGTGGCCGGGTGGAAGAAGTTCAGCCCGAGGACGGCGAGGGCGGCGTAGAGGAGCCAGCGGCTGGGGTGGCGAGCGGTAACGCCCGGGACCAGCACCAGGGCGACGAGGCTGACGAGGAACGCGGCCGAGCGGAACACCACCCGGAACGGCGAGAGCGCCTCGAACAGCAGCGCCACCTGGCAGGCGAACTGCAGCAGGATGAACCCCTGGAGCCAGAACAGGGCGGTCCGCGTCGCCCGCGCGCGGGTCGCGGCATCGGCCGGCGGGGACCGGTACGTCGGGACGGCGTTCATTCGGTCGGCTTCCGCGCGATCAGGAGGACGTTGTCCGAAAGGCCGCGGGGGAACAGCCGCGACAGGTTCTCGGTCCCGCACCCGACGTCCAGCAGCGTCCCCCCCCCGGGGTGCCGGCCGGCCAGGGCGCCCGCCACCATCCGGGCGATAGCCGACGGGCTGCTCCCCCGGCTCAACCGGGCGCGGGCTTCCACCCCGTTCATCACGACGACCGGGTCGGGAGTCGAAGTCGGGATCATGAGTCGTCCCCCGGCTTGACGGCCAGTAGCCGAATCAGCGGCGGCTTGAGTGCCGCGTCGGCCGAGATCAACTTGCCAGACACGTCCCGGACCTCGAACCCCCAGCCGGCGATCAGGGCCAGGCACTCCCGCGGGTCGCCACCCAGGTCGCGGATGATCGCGGAGTGCAGCTCCAGGAACAGCAGCGGCGGCCGCGGCGAGCCGAATGTCTTCGCCCCGCCGCGGAGGACCCCCAGTTCGAACCCCTCCACGTCGATCTTGACGTGGGTCGGGGCCAGCCCGGTCGCCTCGGCCAGCCCGTCGATCGAGACGCATTCCACCTCGACCCGCTCGCCCGGCGGGTGGTCGGCGGTCGGGGCGACGTAGTAACCCACCGACCCGATCCCCGCGGCGACCAGCGCCTGCCGCCCCGCCGCGGCCCCCGCCGACGCCTGGACCACCCGGATGCGGTCGGCCGAGCCGTTGGCGCGGGCCTGGAACCGGACCACCCGGGCGGCCATTGGGGACGGGTCCACCGCCACCGCGCGGGCGGTGGACCCACCGTAGTGGACGGCAGCCAGACTGTACAAGCCGAAGTGCGCGCCCACATCGAACAGCACCATGCCCGGCGTGCAGTGGCGGATGAACTGGTCGAACTCAGCCACCTGCTCCGGGTCGTCCACCTGGTTGTAGTAGGCGAACGGGTACGCTCCCGGGTGGGACCGGATCACCCACCCGGGCCGCAGTTCCAGTTGGTCGGTCCGCCCGAGTCGGGCCTTGGCGTCGGCCCACAGCCATCGTGCGGAGTTGGTCGGTCGGCGGGCCCAGTTCCGAACCGCCCGCGGGACCACCGCCCGGACCACCTGTTTCACCAGTCCCATGTGTCGCCTAACCTCCGCGCACGGCCACGGCCAGTTGGTTGATCTGCCGCCCGGGGTCGCACAACGTCTCGGCCCGATCCGGTCCGCACTCCGCCAGCGCCCGCCGCCGGTCCGGGTCGCGGATCAGCCCCGCTAGTGCCGCCGCCACCGACGCCGCGTCGCCCGGCGCGGTCAGCACCCCGCACTCCTCCTTGATGATCTCGACCGCCCCGCCGAAGTCGGACGTCACCACCGGCAGGCCCGCGTGCAACGCCTCGACGAAAACGATCCCGAACGGCTCCGGGCCGGCGTTCGGCTGGCAGAACACGTCCGCCGCCGCCATCAGCCGCGTCACGTCCGACCGCTGGCCCAGGAACCGCACCCGGTCGGCCACCCCGCCCCGCTCGACGGCGGACTTCAACTCGTTCAGGTACTCCTCCTCGCCGGCCATCTGCGGCCCGCCGGCCACCCAGCACTCCCACCCCGGCACGTCCCGCAGCCGGGCCAGCGCCGCCACCGTCACCCGCTGTCCCTTCCACCACTCCAGCCGGCTCGCCTGGAGGACCACGACCGTGTCGGCCGCGGTGCCCAACTCGGCCCGCACCGCGGCCCGCGCCGCCGCCGGGTCGGCGACCGGCGCCGGGGCGACGGGGTAGTAGACCACCTCCGCGACCTGGCCCGGGAAGACGGTCGGGGTCGTCGCGGCCGTGGCGTGGCTGTTGGCGATGACCCGGTCCGGCCGGGTGCGGGCGGCCCACCGCTCGACCCAGTGGCGGCGGGCCAGGAAGTTGTGCGCCGCGAACACCAGCCGGACGCCCGCCCGCCGGACCACCGGGGCGAAGACCGCGTGCGGCCACGGGCTGTGCGCGACGACCGCGTCCGGCCGGTCGGCCGCCAGCACGCGCCGCAGTCGCCGCCGCGCCCGCAACACCGTCCACGGCCGGCTGGCCCGCACCGGGCCTAGATCGTGGACCAGCACCCCCGCCGCGGTCAACTCGTCCCACAGCCGACCGCGGAAGCACAGGCCGAACGCCGGCTCCATCTGCGGCGCCCGGTGCCGATGGCGGGCCAGCGTCGTCAGCAGCGTCTCGATCCCGCCGTAGAGGTTGCCAGAGTACAGGTGCAGCACCTTCACCCGACGACCCCCTTCTTCCTCCCTCCCCCCCTTGGGGAGTCGTCACCTAACCCCCCGGCCCCCTTCCCTAAGAGGGAAGGGGGAGAAAGAACCGACCTCTCCTCTTTCTCCCCTCCCCGCTTCGGGGAGGGGCCGGGGGA
>DASSAT010000408.1:0-3579 GCA_035699305.1 Fimbriiglobus sp.
GCCGTCCGCCCGGACCGGGCCGCGTACCGGATCACCGCCGACCTGTCCGCGGCCAAGGTCAAGACCCGGGGCAAGGACGGCAAGGAGAAGGAGCAAAAGGCGACCGGCCCGCTCTACCTGAAACCCGGGGACAAGCTGACCGTCCCGGTGACGGTGGCGTGGCACGCGAAGGGCAAGCGGCCGGCGGCGCTGGCGATCCAGCCGGAGCGGACCCAGCAGAACTTGCAACAGGAGCCGCTGCGGGTGAACAACACCCAGATCGCCGCGAACAAGAACGACGGCCCGGTGACGATCGAGGTGCGGCCGAACGCCCCCCCGGGGACGTACTGCGTCGTCCTGCGCGCGGAGACGCAGGCGCCGTTCGCCCGCGACCCGGAGCAGAAGGACAAGACGACGAACCTCGCTGCTGCCGCCTACACCCAACCGATCATGGTCACAGTCCTGCCCACTGCGAAGTAAGAGGATTCACCGCAGAGGGCGCGGAGGGCGCAAAGAGAAGAATGGAGTAAAAGACAGTCTTCTACTCTGTCTTTCCCTCCGCGCCCTCCGCGGTGAATAATCTTCGGAGCCTTCGATGCGTCAATCCCTGCTTCTGCTCGCCCTCGCCGTCCCGGCCAAGGCCGCCGACAAGCCGATCCCGGTCGCCCCGCTCGACCGCAAGGGGCCGGTCCGCTACGAGACGGACGTGGCGCCGATCTTCGCCGCCAAGTGCCAGGTCTGCCACTCGGGCAAACTGACCGAGGGGAAATTCGACCTGGGCACCCACGCCGGCCTGATGAAGGGCGGCAAGAAGGGCGTGGCCATCGTCCCCGGCAAGGCCGAGGAGAGCCGACTGTGGATGATGGCCAGCCACCGGGCCAAGCCGATCATGCCGCCCAAGACCGAGGACAACCCGCTCACCCCGGAGGAGGTCGCGCTCCTCAAGCTCTGGATCGACCAGGGGGCGAAAGGCCCGGCCGTGGACGTGCGGTCGCGGCCGAAAGTCGTCGTCGGGCTGCCGCCGGCACTGGTCCACCCGGTCCGGGCCGTTGCGGTCAGCCCCCCCCTGAATCCCCCCCCTGACAGGGGGGGGATTCAGGGGGGGGTCGTCGCCGCCGGCCGCGGCAACCAGGTCCACCTCTTCGACGCCAAGACCGGGGACTTCCTCAAGACGCTGACCGACCCGGAGTTGAAGACCCCCGACGGCAAGCCGGCCGACGCCGCCCACTTGTCGCTGGTCGAGTCGATGGCCTACAGCCCCGACGGCAAGACCCTCGCCACCGGCAGCTTCCGCGAGGTCGTCCTCTGGGACCCGGACGAGGGGACGATCAAGCAGCGGCTCACCGGCTTCGCCGACCGCGTCGTCACCCTCGACTACTCCCGCGACGGCAAGTACCTCGCCACCGGCGGCGGCGCCCCGACCGAGGACGGCGAGATCAAGGTCTTCGAGGCCGACACCGGCAAGCTCGTCGTCGATATCAAGGGTGGGCACTCGGACACGGTGTTCGGCGTCTGCTTCAGCCCGGACGGCGAACGGCTGGCCACGGGCGGGGCGGACAAGTTCGTCAAGGTGTTCGCGGTCCCGTCGGGCAAGCTGCTCAAGTCGTTCGAGGGGCACACGCACCACGTCCTGGACGTCGGCTGGACGCCGGATGGCAAGCGGATCGTCTCGGCGGGGGCGGATAGCCTGATCAAGGTCTGGGACTACGAGAAGGGGGAGAAGGTCCGCGACATCCCCGGACACAAGGACCAGGTCACCCGGCTGACGTTCGTCGGCAAGCAGTCGCAGTTCCTGACCGCTGGTGGGGACGCGACGGTGCGGCTGTGGAACGCCGAGAACGGCCGGGCGGAGCGGCAGTTCGGCGAGGGCAAGGACTTCGTCTACGCGGTGGCGGCCAGCGCCGACGGGTCGGTGGTGGCGGCCGGCGGCGAGGAAGGCGTGGTGCGGCTCTACGACGGCAAGAGCGGCAAGCTGGTCAAGGCGCTGTTGCCGCCCGACGCGACCGAACCGGGGCGGAAGTAGGGACGTACAGACGGTGGAGACACGACCCCCGGCCAAGGAAGCGCGGCCGGGGGTCTTCCCTGGGACCGCGGCCGTCCCGGCCGCTCTTGCTTCCCGAGTCGGGGGCTTTTTAACAACACCCCAGCGCCCCGACCCGCGTAGCAAGAGCGGCCGAGACGGCCGCGGTCCCAGGATCGATCACGCCGGCACAGCCGCCGCCTGCCACTCCTCCCACTTCTTCGCCGCGGCCGCGGTCTGCTCCGCGGTCAGCGGGTGCGAGAACGACCACTCGTGCCCGAACGGGTCGAGCACCTTGCCATACCGGTCGCCCCAGAACATGTCGTCCGGCGGCATCGCCACCGTCCCGCCGGCGTCCGCCATCCGCGCCACCGCCGCATCGCAGTCCGGCACGCACAGGTGCAGCGTCACCCCGGTCGTCCCGGTGGTCTTCGGCGCCCGGGCGGCGCCGCAGTACTCCGGGAAGTCGTCGCAGAGCATCAGCGTCGAGCCGGCGACGGACAGCGCGGCGTGCATCAGCCGCTTGCCGTCCGGCGCGGGCATCCGGCAGATCACCTCGGCCCCCAGCGCCTTCTCGTAGTACGCCAGCGCCGCGTTCCCGTCGTGCACATACAGGTGCGGCAGAATCCCAGTCTTGTTCACGGCAGACCTCCCCACGCTCGAAGGATGGAACGGGAAACCTCCGACCGAAGGAGGAAATAACATATGTTCAGATACGGAACAAGCCCGGTAGCCGCGAGTTGAGGGCCGCCCGCCGCGCCCGGTTACGGACCTTCCGACAGTAACGCTTCCGCGGCCTCCGACCAGTGGTCGAACCGCCGGTACGGCTCCCCGCGGCGGTCCAACTCGGCGGCGCAGTCGGCCTTGGCGAACCGCCGCGCAACCGGCACTAGCAGCGCCGCCCGCACGTCCGTCACCCCGTCCCCGGCGAACGCCACCCGGTCCGCTCGCCGCAGGGCGTCGGCGACGACCGCCGCCTTGTCGATGCCGACGTCGGGGCAGTAGAACGGCGAGTCGGTCGGCGGCTCCAACTCCAGCCCACGGTCGCCACCGACCCACCGACCGCGGTTGGAATGGATGGTCAGGTCCACCCCGGTCGGGGCGAGCACCTGGCGGATGTACCAGTCGCACCCGGCCGACGCGACCACCACTTCCCACCCCGCCGCGTTGAGCGCCTGCGCCAACTCCGGGAACCGCGGGTCCAGTTCCATCCGCAGGAGCAGGTCCAGCAGGGTCGCCTCGTCGGCGCGGACGGCAGCGCAGAACTTCGCCATCGCCTCGACGTGGCTGTACTTCCCGGCCTGGTATTCCGCCCAGTAGTTGGGTGTGTCCGGCTCCAGGTAGTGGTCTTGCACGAGCTGGTAGAACTCGCGGCGGGTCAGGGTGCCGTCGAAGTCGGTGACGAAGACGGCTTGCCACGGCGGGTTGGCAGAGGGCATCCGTCGCTTTCCGAAGGCGGGTCCGGTCACGGGGCGGTCGGGTAGGGGTCGGGTAGGGCGATCCGCATGTAACTGACGGCGAAGTGCTGGGCCAGTCCTCTGTCGATAATCTCCAGGGCGGGTGGATTTCAGCCCGAAGGG
>DASSAT010000409.1:0-4778 GCA_035699305.1 Fimbriiglobus sp.
CCAGTCGGCGGGAGTCTGCCCTTTGAGGACCGGCGTCAGGCTCTTGCCGTGGACGTCGGGCGGCACCGGCACACCGGCGGCTTCGAGGAAGGTCGGCGCGAAGTCCAGGTTGCTGACGAGGTCGGAGTTCGTCGAGCCGGGCTTCGTCACCCCCGGCCAGCGGACCAAGAGCGGCGTCCGCAGTGACTCCTCGAAGATCCACCGCTTGTCGAACCAGCCGTGCTCGCCGAGGTAGAACCCCTGGTCCGCCGCGAAGACCACGAGCGTGTTGTCCGCCAATCCCTCCTTGTCCAGGTAGTCGAGTAGCCGGCCGACGCCCTCGTCCACCGCCTTGACGCAGCCGAGGTAGTCGTGCAGGTAGCGGTTGTACCGCCAGCGGACGAGATCCTTCCCCTGCGGGTTCGCCTTCCTGAACGCCTCGTTCCGCGGGCCGTAGTACTTGTCCCACTCCTGCTTCTGCGCGTCGGTCATCCCCGGCGGGTATACCAGCTTCGCGTCGAGCGGATTGAACGTCTTGGCCAGGGTCATGTCCTGCTCGTGCTCGGCCTTGCCGCGGCCGGCGTAGTCGTCGAAGAGGGTGTCCGGCTCCGGGTACGTGCGGTCGTGGTCGTGGTTGAGGTGCCGCAGGGCCGGCGACCACTCGCGGTGCGGCGCCTTGAACTGGCACATGAGCAGGAACGGCTTCGACTTGTCCCGCTTCCGCATCCAGTCCAGCGAGAAGTCGGTGGTGAGGTCCGTGGCGTACCCCTGGTGCTCGACCCGCTTGCCGTTGTCGATCATCGGCGGGTTGTAGTACCGCCCCTGGCCCGGGTGGATGTTCCAGTAGTCGAAGCCGGTCGGCTCGGAGACGAGGTGCCACTTGCCGACGATGGCGGTCTGGTAGCCAGCCTTCTGCAAGAGCTTCGGGAAGGTGGTCTGGGAGCCGTCGAACCGGCTGTTGGTGTTGTTGTAGAAGCCGTTGGTGTGGCTGTACTTGCCGGTGAGGACGGTGGCCCGGCTCGGTCCGCAGATCGAGTTGGGCACGATGCAGCGGTCGAACCGCATCCCCTGCTTGGCGATGCGGTCGATGTTGGGCGTCTCCAGGAGTTTCCGCGGGTCGCCGTAGGCGCTGATGGCCTGGTAGGCGAGGTCGTCGGAGAAGAGGAAGACGATGTTCGGTCGGTCGGCGGCGGTCAACCGCGAAGCGAAGCCGAGCGCGAGCAGCGGGAGCAGTGCGATGCGGAGCATGGGAGCGATTCCGGTAGGAGGGGCCGGACGGCGGGTAAGCCGAGTTATTGTCGCCACCCCGGCGGCCGCGGTCAAACGAGAACCCGGGCCGGCGCGGTCCGCATCCATGTCAACGAGATGTTATTTCCTTGCCCGGCCCCGCCCGTCGGTGTAATTCACATACTTCATCGCCGATCCGTACTCGGACGACCCGCCGGGCCGACTTCATGACGACGGACGATCCCGACCCCGCCGGCCGCGAAGAGCAATCCCCGCCGAAGACATCGGGCCGCGTCCCCGGCGAGGCGACGGTCCTGTGGGTGGTCTGGCTGACCTACGGCTCGTTCTACTTCTGCCGGCAGAACATTGCGGCGGCCGTCCCCGGCCTCAAGGCCGAGGGGCTGGACGCGATCCAGATCGGCTCCATCCTGGGCGCCCTCAAGATCGCCTACGCGGTCGGCCAGCTGGTCAACGGTCAGTTCGCCGAGCGGGTCCCGGCCCGCTGGCTGCTGGCGGTCGGGATGCTCGGGTCGGCCGCGCTGAACCTGGTGTTCGGTCTCGCCGAGGGGCTGTACTTCCTGATCTTCATCTGGGCCTGCAACGGCTACTGCCAGGCGCTGGGCTGGACACCGTGCATCCGCGTGGTGGCGAACTGGTTCCCCGCCACCCGCCGTGGCCGGGCGCTCGGCGTCCTCGGCACCAGCTACCAGGTCATGGCCGGGGTGACGTACCTGATCGCCGGCGCGTCGGTCCAGTGGCTCGGCTGGCGCGGGGCCTTTTATATCCCGGCGGTCCTGCTGGCCGCCGCCGCCGTCCACATGCTGGTGTTCCTGCGCGAGTCGCCCGGCGAGACGACGGAGCAGTCGGCCGCCCAACGACGCGAAGCTCGGCCGGGGCGGTGGACCGAGACCCTCCGGCTCACGCTGACCAACCCCGCCCTGTGGGTGCTGGCCGTCACCCTGTTTCTGCTGGACGCGACGCGCTACTTCTTCCAGGACTGGGGTCTGGCCCACCTGCTGGAGTTACAGAAGAGCAGCGTGCTGGGGACCGCGGTCAAGTACGCCGTCCTGCCGGCGGGGGGCGTCGTGGGGGCGCTGTTCGGCGGCTGGGCCACGGACCGCTACTTCGGCGGCCGTCGCGCCCCCGTCATCTGCGGGTTGCTGGTCCTGCTGGGCGGCCAGGTCGTGGCCTACGACGTCCTCTCCCGGACCAGCGTCGCGGGGACGGTGGTCCTCCTGTTCGGGATCGGGTTCGCCATCTTCGGCGCGCAGGTGTTGCTGGTCGGCACGGCCCCGGCCGACCTGGCCCGCTGCGGGACGGCCGCCGCCGCCGCCGGGTTCGTCAACTTCATGGGCTACATGGGGGCGTTTACCGGCGACCAGGTGACCGGCTACCTGAAGCACTACTACGACTGGCAGGCGGCCATCCGGTTCTGGGCGGGGTGCGCCGTCGTCGCCGCCGCGGTGGCGGCCGTCCTGTGGCGGGTCGGCCCCGGGACAGAGGTCAGAAGTCAGAAGTCAGAAGTCAGAGGACAGAAGTCAGAGGTCGATAACCGGTGATCTGATTTCTGACTTCTGATTTCTGACTTCTGATTTCTGACTTCTGATTTCTGACTTCTGATTTCTGACTTCTGACCTCTGACTTCTGGCCTCTGGGAGGGCCACATGCAGGCGATCATCATCGGGGCGGGCCGCGGCCAGCGGCTGATGCCGACCACCGCGGACACGCCCAAGTGCTTCGCCGAGGTCCGCGGCCGGCGCATCCTCGACTGGACGCTCGCCGCCCTCCGGGCCAACGGCGTCGAGCGCATCGCCTTCGTCGGCGGCTACCAGATCGACAAGGTGCGGGCGGCCTACCCGGAGCTGACCTTCCGCCACAACGCGGACTGGCCCAACAACAACATCCTGGCGTCGCTTTTTTACGCTGAGGACCTGATGGGCGGGCCGTTTCTGTGCGCGTACTCGGACATCCTCTTCACCCCCGAGGTGGCCCGCCGGGCGCTGGCGAGCACGGCCGACATGGCCCTGGTGGTGGACACCGACTGGACGAAGCGCTACGCCGACCGCACCGAACACCCGCCGGACGACGCCGAGAAGGTGCTGGCCGAGGGCGGGGCCGTGACCCGCGTCGCCCGCGACATCGACACCGGGCAGGCGCACGGCGAGTTCATCGGGGTGGCGAAGTTCTCGGCGGACGGCGCGGCCCGGCTGCGGGCGCACTACCGCCGGTGCCGGGCGGCGTTCGCCGGTAAGCCGTTCCACCAGGCGCGCGTGTTCGAGAAGGCGTACCTGATCCAGCTGTTCCAGGACATGATCGAGGCGGGCGAGCGGTTCGCCTGCGTGGACACGCCCGGCGGGTACATCGAGATCGACACGCAGCAGGACTTCGACTACGCCCGCCGGCACTGGGCCGCGGAGGGGACCCCATGACCACCCCCCTGTTCCCGACGTCCGTGGTCGGCTCGCTGCCGCGGCCGGACCACGTCAAGGACCTCATCAACGACGCGGCCCCGGTCCCGCCGGACGAGTACCGCCGGCTCATGGAACTGGCCGTCGGCTCGGCCGTGGCGTTGCAAGAACTGGCGGGGCTGGACGTCGTCACTGACGGCGAATGGTGGCGGAAGTCGTACCTCGGCGTGATCGCCGAGCTGGCCCACGGCTTCCGGGTGGACCGCTACCCGGACGGCCGGCCGCGGACGGTCGTGGTGGACCGCCTGGCCCCGAACCGGCCCGGGTTCATCGCCCGCGAGGTCGCCTTCCTGAAGACCGTCACCGGCCGGCGGATCAAGGCGACCCTCCCGTCCCCCGCGCTGCTGGGCGAACGGCTCTGGGACGCCGAGTTGTCCGCCCGCGCGTACCCGACGCGGGAGGACTTCGTTCGCGCGTGCGTGCCGGTCCTCCGCGAGGAACTTCAGCGGCTGGTCCGAGAGGGCGTCGATGTCGTGCAGATCGACGACCCGCACTTGTGCCTGTTCGTCGATCCCGGGGTGCGGGGTCAGTACGACGACCCGGACCGGGCGGCGGGGTTCGCGGTGGACATGACGAACCAGGTGGTGGACGGGGTTGGCGGGGTAAAGTTGGCGGTCCACCTGTGCCGCCGGGCTGGGGCGCGGGCGCGGGGGGAGGCCCGGTTCCGCGGCGGGTACGGCCCGATCCTTTCGCACCTGAACCGCCTCAAGGTGCATCACCTGACGCTGGAGTTCACCGCCCCGGAGGCGGGCGACCTGGCGGTGTTGCGCGACCTGCGCGCGGACTTTGAGATCGGCCTGGGCTGTGTCGGCACCGAGCCGGGTCGGGTGGACACGGTGGAGGAGATCGTCGGGCGGGTGGAGGCGGCGCTGGGGCATGTGTCGGCCGACCGGATCACGCTCAACCCGGACTGCGGCTTCGCCCCCGGCTCGGCCGCGGTGGTGAGCCTCGACGAGGTCTACCAGAAGTTGAAGAACGAGGTCACGGCCGCGCGGGTCCTGCGCGACAGGTACGCCTGACCCGGGCCGCATCGGGGGCTGAGCGTTCCCCTCTCTCCCAAGGAGGAGGGGTGTCTTTCTCCCCTCTCCCCTTGGGGGAGAGGGG
>DASSAT010000410.1:0-2107 GCA_035699305.1 Fimbriiglobus sp.
GGCACTACGGTCCTCCGGTGTCGTGGACGGGTCCAGACGCCCCCTCTATCCTAACGACAGGGGAACCCCCCGACACCCGCCGAATGTGGTCCGCGCGCTCCGCGAGCGGACATCCGCTCGCGGAGCGAGCGGACCACATTCGGCGGGTGTCGGGGGGTTCCCCTGTCGTTAGGATAGAGGGGGCGTCTGGACCCGTCCACGACACCGGAGGACCGTAGTGCCCCGCACCGCCTGTTGGCTCGCCATCGTCGCCGGGCTAGCCGCCGCCGCGGCGCCGACCGGGCCGGTCATCCCGCCGAAGACCGTTACCTTCAGCAAACCGGACGCCACGCTCGGCGCCGTGCTGGGCGAAATCCGCACGCGGACCGGACTGGCCGTGGACGCCCCGGGGCTGAGCGACGCCCCCTGCCCGGCCACGTTCGACCGGACGCCGTTCTGGACCGCCATCGAGCAGTTGGCGGCGAAGACCGGCACCCGCATCTCCCTTTCCCACCAGGGCCAGGAGATCGCCCTCGTGAAGCAGACCGGCCCGCCGCCGCCGTCGTCGGTGGACGGCCCGTTTCGCGTCGTGGTCCAGCAGGTGCAGGCCCGGACCGACTTCGAGGCGGGCAAGACGTTTACCGAGGTGACGCTTGCCGTCCACTGGGAACCGCGGTTCCCGGTCTTCCGCATCGACAGCGAGCCGACGATCACCGCCGTCGAGGACGATAAGGGGAGCCGACTGACCCCGGTCACGGTGAAGGCGCGGACGCAGCCGGGCGGGTTCCTGTACACGACCGCGGTGCGGATCGAAGGGGTGCCGCGGGGCGCGAAGAAGCTGACTCGCCTTGCCGGGACGTTCACAGTGACGGCCAGCGAGCGGATGCTGCCGTTCGCCTTCGAGTTGGGAGGGAAGCCGTCGGCGCAACAGCAGGAGGGCGTGACCGCGACGCTGCGGCGGTTCGGAAAGGTGGACGACCGCTGGGAGGCGGAGTTGGTGCTGACGTACCCGCCGGGCCGGCCGGAGTTCGAGAGCTTCGAGTCGTGGGTGACGCACAACCGCGCCCGGCTGGTCGGCCCGGACAAGGCGAAGGTGCTGGAGCCGACCAGTTCCGACATCCCGGAGCAGGGCCGGCGGGTGGTGGCGGTGTACCGGTTCCCGGGGAATGCGATGGCAAGCCCGAAGGGGTGGACGCTGACCTACGAGGCGCCGGCCCCGCCGGTGGAGTTTCCCGTGCGCTTCGAGCTGAAGGACATCCCGTTGCCGTAATACCCTGGGACCGCGGCCGTCCCGGCCGCTCTTGCTCCGCGAGTCGGGGACTTTGGGGTCGATTCAGAGTGCCCCCGACCCGGGTAGCAAGAGCGGCCGGGACGGCCGCGGTCCCAGGGAAACCCACCCCCGGCCTTCGGCCGGGGGTGTTGCATTTCCCCGACCGTCGCGGTTAACCCGACGGAGGCACCGGGCGCCCCTATAATCCCCGCGTACCCGGGCCGGAACCAGGGGCTGTCGATGGGCCAGCGCATCCGCGTGGGCGCGGTCAACTACCTGAACACCAAGCCGCTCGTCGAAGGGCTAACCGCCTTCGCGCCGGGCATCGAACTCTCCTTCGACCTGCCGAGCCGACTGGCCGACCGGATGGCCCGCGGCGAACTGGACGTCGGCCTGATCCCGGTCATCGAACTCTTCCGCGCCGGGTCGTACTCGGTCGTCCCGGACGTGGCCATCGCCTCGCGGGGGCCGGTGCTGAGCGTCACCTTGTTCAGCCGGGTGCCGTGGGCGGAGGTTCGAAGCGTCGCCTTGGACGAAGGCTCTCGCACCAGTTCGGCGCTGGCGCAAATCCTCCTCCGCAAGCGCTACGGCGTTCACCCGCGGGTCGAACACCTCCCGATCGACGCCCCGGCCGATAGCCTGTCCGCCGACGCGGTGCTCTTGATCGGCGACCGGGCGATGCGGGCTTGCCTGCCGGGGTTCCCGTTCGCTTACGATCTCGGCCAGGAGTGGGCCGACTGGACCGGGCTGCCGTTCGTGTACGCCGTCTGGGCCGTCCGCGACGGGGTGGACCTCCGCGGCACCGAAGCGGCATTCCTCAAGGCGAAGCAGCACGGTTTGTCTCGCGCCGGGCTGATC
>DASSAT010000411.1:0-5509 GCA_035699305.1 Fimbriiglobus sp.
GCCGCCGCCTACGAAGGCGACAGACGCACCGCATCCGAGGGACCCATGAAGCTCGCCGACCTGAAGGGCAAGACCGTCGCGTTCGCCGCCTCCGGCGGGCTGGACTCCTGCACCGTCACCCGCTGGCTGACCGAGAACGGCATCACCGTCGTCGCGTTCACTGCCGACATGGCCCAGCCGGACGAGACCGACTTCGCCGAGGTCGAGAAGCGCATGCGCGTCAGCGGCGCGACGGACTTCGTCGCCATCCCGCTGCACGACATGATCGCCGAGGCCGGGATCGAGGGCATCCAGTTCCAGGCCCGCTACGAGGGCGCGTACTGGAACACCACCGGCATCGGCCGGCACGTCATCGTCGCCGGGATGCTCCCCGAGATGACGAAGCGCGGCATCACCGTCCTCGGCCACGGCGCCACCGGCCGCGGCAACGACCAGGTGCGGTTCCAGCTCTGCACCAACATGCTCGCGCCCGAGGTTCAGGTGTACGCACCGTGGCGCGACGAGGCGTTCCTGAAGGCGTTTGGCGGCCGCAAGGAGATGATCGAGTACTGCCGGAAGCACAAGCTGCCGGTCAAGGCGACGCTCGACGCCCCGTACAGCACCGACGCGAACCTGCTCGGGCTTACGCACGAGGCCGGCAAGCTGGAGTCTTTGGAGACGCCGCCGTGGTTTGTCACGCCGGGGATGGGCGTACTACCGAAGGACGCCCCGGACGAGCCGGGCACGGTGACGGTGCGCTTCGAGAAGGGCCGGCCGGTGGCGCTCGACGGCAAGAAGGTGACGCCCTTCGAGGCGATCCGCCAGGCGAACGCGATCGGCGGCCGGCACGGCGTCGGCATCGCCACGCATCTCGTCGAGAACCGGTTCGTCGGCATCAAGAGCCGCGGCGTCTACGAGGCTCCGGGGATGGAGTTGCTCGGCTCCGCGTATGCGTACCTGTTGCAGTTGGTGCTGGACCGCCGCGGCCGGGAGTTGTTCGATGTGCTCTCGCCGTTCGTGGCGAAGCAGATTTACCAGGGCTACGGCTTCGACCTGGCGACGCACATGGCCCGCGCGGCGCTGGCACCGGTGCTAGACCTGATGACCGGCACAGTGCGACTGAAGCTGTACAAGGGGCTGGTCCACTTCGACGCGGCGACGGACGTGCCGCACGGGATGTATTCGGAGTCGAACGCCTCGATGGAGGCGATCGGCGAGTTCAACCACGCCGACAGCGAGGGGTTCCTGCGGGTGCTCCAGGTGAGCGCCCGGGCGCTGGCCGCGAACGGGCAAGTGGTCCCGCCAGCGTGGGTAAAGTGAGCAGGTCTGGACAGGCGGCGAATCGGCCGGGGATAATGGCGGCAACAGGAGTGGGCCATGCCCGACCCCGTCACAGGTCAGATTGCCAAGTGGTTATGGGAGAACAAGCACGACATTCGGAAGGCCCTGACCGGGCTGTACGGCTGGTTCCGGGGCAAGGGTCGCAGGGACAAGCGAGGGATTCTCGTTATCGGCCCGGGTGGTAGCGGCAAGACAACGCTCGGCCTGCTTCTCTCGGGTGAGTACGACTGGCTGACTGATTCGCCCTGGACCTACACCGAAAGCCGCAGGCTCGAACGGTATACCCTCAAGGATGACAAGCGGGTTGAAGTCGTCGTCCCGCCCGGCCAGAAGCACCGTCGGGAGGTGTACTGGGCGGATCTGCAAGCGGAGATCGCGGCCGGGAAGTTCCGGGGCGTGATCCTGATGACGGCATACGGGCATCACACGCTCGGCGAATTGGTGAGCTACAAGGACCACCCGCTGTACTCCAAGAACAAGGATGCGTTCCTCGGCGCCTACCTGGAGGAACATCGCCACGAGGAACTGAGAATCCTTCGCCAGATCGTCCCTTACCTTGAGGTCTGCCAACAGCGGTTCTGGCTGTTGACGCTCGTGGCGAAACAGGACCTCTGGTGGGGCGACCATCCGGCGGTCGAGCGGCACTACCGCGACGGGGAGTACGGCGAACAGATTCGGAAACTGGCCGCCGCCAAGGACACCCGCGTGTTCCGACACGAGTTGGTGTTGGCATCACTGGTGATAAGCAACTTCGGCACGGACAGGCAGGAGACACTGAAGAAGAACACCGAGGGCTACGATCAGAGGATGCAGGTGGAGTCGATCCGCCGGCTCATGGAAACGATGGCCGCCCTCAAAGACTGGGAGACCGGAGCATGAGTACAACCGAAGCCGAGATGGCGCGTCAGCAGCAGGCCGAGGACGTGGCTCGGTTGCTGAAAGAATACGCGGACAAGCTGAACGTGATGGCGTCCCGGTTACTGGGAATTCCTGAGCGAGAGGCTACAGCTCATGGAGTGCGCACCGCTCTTAGTACGGAGGTGGGCACAATTCTCGACGGCTACGATGCAGTTGCTCCGACGATCGAATCACTGACCCGATACGCATCGCAGATTCTCGAACACTTCGCCCCGGAGAAGTTGGCCGAGATCGAACTCACCCTGCGCCTCCGCGAGACGGAACGGGCACTGGACGCGGTTCGATTAGCCGCCGACACTCTCAAGAACCATTACCCGGCCTTCCTCCCCGACTCAAGAAAGAAAAGGCTCCGCGCTCGCCCCTAGAACGCTATTCTGCCCCCTTCGCCTCCACTGGCTTCGGGGCGTGCCCCTTCTGCCCTTCGGCGGCCTCCTTCGAGTACAGCACCAGGTACACGCCCACCCCGACCAGCACGATCCCCAACAGCAGCTTCCACCCGGGCAACTCGACGTGGAAGTGCCACGGGTCGCCCGACTTCGGGTGCCAGACGCTCGACACCAGGGTGTTGATCACCGGGGCCAGCCCAAAGATCAGCGGGGCAATGTAAATCCGGTACGTCCCCCGCGGCACCCCGAGGAAGTCCGCGTGCTTGACCGCGGCGCTGCTGGCGAACACCACGCAGATCGCCCCGACCGCGCCCGCCACCCCCGCCAGCCCGGCGAAGACCAGCCCCGTCGTCTTGAGCGTCGGCCACTGTTCCTGTCTGCTCAGGAACAGCGCCAATGGGAACAATACGCCGATCACGAAATACGCCAGCCCGACGCAAAGGATCGCCATCAGCCGAGCGTTCGACTTGCCGCCCAGCTCCGAACCGCCGTAGAAGATGATCGGGACGTAGGTGCCCCACGACAGGCCTGCCAGGATCACGTAACCCCACCACGGGATGTTCATCAGGACGCCTCACGTAAGACGGGTGCTCAGGCGGGACCGCGGACGGCCCGACCGGGGAAAACGGGCGGGCCTCGAAAGTGTACGGACCGCGCCGGGCTTCGACACCGCCGCCCCCGACGCCCGGGAGCCACCCGGTAGGATCGACACAGCCGGGCGGCGCGGCGCTTGACCGACCGCGGTCGGCGGTTTAGGATCGCAGCATACCTGCCGACCCGCGGGGCCGACCCGCGTCCCGGTTCGTGACCCTCCCACCCCGATGCCCGCTTCCCCGGAAGCCCCCATGCGCCGGATGTTCTCGCGTGCGGCCGCCCTGGCCGGGCTGATCCTCGGCCCCCCCGCGGCCGCCCAGCCGCCGCAGAACCAGGTCCCCCTGCCGCGGATCACCGCCGCGCTGCCGTGTGGGGCGCAGGCCGGCACGACCGTTGAGGTCGCGGTCAGCGGCACCGACCTGGACGACGCCACCGCGCTGCTGTTCTCCCACCCGGCAATCATCGCCGCGCCGGTCGCGGACGAGGCGCCGAACACGAAGGCCAAGGAGGCGAAGAAGCCGCCTCGGCGCGGCCGGCGGCAAGGCGGGACACCGGCGACGGTCCGGTTCCGGGTGACGGTCCCGGCCGAGGTGCCGGTCGGGCAGTACGACGTGCGGGTGGTGAACCGGTTCGGGGTGAGCAACCCGCGGGCGTTCGTGGTCGGCGACCGACCCGAGGTTGAGGAACTGGAGCCGAACGACGACGCCATCTCCCCCGACCCGACCGTGGCCGTGGTCGCCGGCGCGCCGGCGATCCTCCCCGGCCGGAACGCCCCCCGCGCCCGGCGGATCGAACTGGGGACCACGGTCAACGGCGTGATCGGCAGTGCGACGGACGTGGATTACGTCGTCTTCACGGGGAAAGCCGGGCAGCGCGTCCTCGGCAGCTGCCTCACCTCGTCCATCGACAGCCGGGCGCGGCCGCTGGTCGAACTGTACGACCCGGCGGGCCGGCGGCTCGGGATGAGTCGCAACTACAAGGACAACGACGCGCTGCTCGAAGCCACCCTGCCGGCCGACGGCGACTACTTCGTCCGGGTCAGCGAGTTCGCCTACCAGGAGGGCGGGCCGGACTACTTCTACCGGCTGACAGTCGGCACCGGGCCGTGGATCGACGCTGTCTTCCCGCCGGCGGTCAACCCGAACCAGCCGACCCGGTTGACGCTGACCGGCCGCAACCTCCCCGGCGGCAACCCGGAGTCGCTGACGGTGATGGTCATCCCGCCGGTCGAGTGGACGCGGTTCGCCTTCCGCGGCCGGGTCCCGCCGCCGATGGGCTTACAAGATGCGTTCGAGTACCGGCTGGTCGGGCCGCACGGGGCGTCCAACGCGGTGCCGATCTTCCTGACCGACGCGAAGGTGGTCACGGAGAAGGAGGGGAACGACACGCCGGAGTCGGCCCAGCCGATCCCGGTGCCGGGCGAGGTGGCCGGGCGGATCGGCACGCGCGACGACCGCGACTTCTACCGCATCGCCGCGAAGAAGGGGGACGTGCTCGCCTTCGAGCTGATTGCCGAGCAGAACGGCAGCGCCTCGGACCTGTTCCTCCAGGTGCGGAACGAGAAAGGCCAGGTCGTCTCGCCGGAACTCGACGATGACCCGGAGCCGCTGCACCCGGTCACGTTCTTCACCCGCAACGGCGATCCGCCAGCGTACCGGTTCACCGCCCCGGCCGACGGCAAGTACGTCGTCTTCGTCGGCGGCCTCGACGCCGATGTCTGCTACGGCCCGCGGTGCTTCTACCGGCTGCGCGTGACCGCCCCACGGCCGGACTTCCGGGCCGTGGTCATGGCTCGCAGCCCCGACCTGCCGGCCGCCGTCACCGCCCGGCCGGACGGCGAGGTCGCCTACGACGTGTACATCCACCGGACCGGCGGGTTCACGGACCCCGTGACGGTGACGGCGACGAGCCTGCCGCCCGGTGTCACCTGCCGGCCCGCGCTGGTCGGCAGCCGCGCGAAGTGGGGCACGCTGGTCCTCTCCTGCGCGGCCGGGGCGAAGGAGTTCACTGGCCCGATCAGCGTGACGTGCTCCGCTGCCATCGCCGGCAAACAGGTGGTCCGCGAGGCGCGGCCGGCGTCGATCACCTGGGGCATCCCGCCGGGGCAGAACGTCCCGACCGTCACCCGGCTCGACCAGGAACTCGTCCTTGCCGTCCGCCCGGACCGGGCCGCGTACCGGATCACCGCCGACCTGTCCGCGGCCAAGGTCAAGACCCGGGGCAAGGACGGCAAGGAGAAGGAGCAAAAGGCGACCGGCCCGCTCTACCTGAAACCCGGGGACAAGCTGACC
>DASSAT010000412.1:0-6178 GCA_035699305.1 Fimbriiglobus sp.
GACGCGACAACCGCAACCGGAGGCTGCCCGGACACACCCCGCAATAACCCACCACATCACCGAACGGAACTTCTACACCACAAAGGACATCGGGCGAAAGTTCCCTAGAGACTCCGAATCGGAACTACTGACCCTACAAGAGCCGGGCTTCGACACAGCACTCAGCGGGGAGGACGACGAGCAACCACCGCAAGTCTGTGTCACTCGTCGGCCCCGCCCTCAGCCGCCGCCCCTTGCTGTGAACGTCGGTTAGCGCCGGAGTCGGTTCACCGGAAGTGCTGTCCGATCGCCGGACAGAGAAACCCGACGGTGGGAGTTCGGACGGTTGACTGGCTCGCCGGAGCGATCTAATGTTGTGCGGATTTTGACAATCGTGCCGGGGTAATGGATGGCCGCCCCCGCCCCGTCCCGTCTTGAGGGGTGTCGGCCAAGTCGAAGCCCGGGTCGAGTTCCCCGCCACCCCCCGGCGGACGACCCGCAGCAGACCCACCACGGGCACCACTCACCCGCCCAGGGGGCACCAACCATGCGTCGGAGGACGCGGGCCGGGCGCAAAGGCGCGGCGATCGTCGAGTTCGCCGTCCTGATCCCGTTCCTGCTCTACCTGTGCATCGTCGCCGCGGACTGGGCGCGGCTGATGTACTTCAGCCAGTGCGTCAACGACTGCGCCCGGGCCGGGGCGCTGTGGGCATCGGACGCGGAGGTGCGGCAGAAGTCGCGGTACACCACCGTCACGGACGCCGCCCTGGCCGAGTCCCCGGGGATCAGCCCGACCCCGACTGTCGCCGAGACCGACACCACCGACTCCCAAGGCAAGCTGCAGTGGGTGACAGTGACGGTGACAATCCAGTTCAACACGATCAGTAACTTCCCCGGGGTACCGGCGTCGCAGACCCTCAGCCGGTCTATCCGCGCCAAGGTCGCCCCGCTGGAGAGCCGCTAAGCCGCGACAGGAGGGAACGTCATGTTGGTTCGCAGGGGTTTCCGCCGCCGCCGGTCCGGGGTCACCGTCGTCGAGATGGCGATCATCTACTCGGTGCTGTTCCTGGTGCTGTTCGGGCTGATCCTCGGGGCGATCGCGGTGTTCCGCTACCAGCAGGTGGCGCAGCTGGCCCGCGAGGGGTCGCGGTGGGCGGCCGTCCACGGGGACAACTGGGCGACCGAGAAGAGCATGCCGCCGACCACCCCGCAGGACGTCTACGACAACGCGATCGGCCCGCGGGCGGTGTCCATGCAGCCGAGCAAGCTGTCCTACGCCGTCACCTGGGACACCAGCCAGAAGCCGTACCACACCGAGGTCCGCGGGGACGATGTGGTGTCGGTGAACAACAACGTGATCGTGACCGTCACCTACCAGTGGGACGAGTTCATGTTCGGGCCGGTCACGCTCCGCAGTACGTCCGTCTCGCCCATGTACTACTAGGGGGGTCCGCCATGCGCGCGCGCAACACCCGCCGCCGGCCCGGGAACGTGGTCGTGGCCGTCGCCGGCAGCCTGGTGACATTGTTGGCTTGCGTCTCGCTGTCGGTGGACGGCGGGATGCTCCAGGACCGGCGGCGGAACGTTCAGGCCGCCGCCGACGCCGCGGCGCTGGCGGCCGCCGGCGACCTGTACTACAACTGGTCGGTCGAGAAGGGGGCGGACACCGGCGGGACCGCCCGGGCGCTGGCCCTGGAGACGGCCAAGACCAACGGCTACGAGAACGGGGTCGATGGCACCACCGTCGATGTGTCCATCCCGCCGGCGACCGGACCGTTCACCGGCCAGAAGGGGTACGTCGAGGTGGTCATCAAGTACGAGCACGCCCGGTACTTCAGCAAGGTGATCGGCACCGGGTCCATCCCAATCCGGGCGCGGGCGGTCGGCCGCGGCCGCAAGGCGACCACCAAGCAGGCCATCCTCGTCCTCGACCCCAACGACAAGGACGCCCTGGGGATCGGCGGCGGCGGCACCGTCACCGTCCTGAACTCGTCCATCCAGGTCAACTCGTCCGACCCCGAGGCGACGATCGCCAACGGCGGCGGCACGATGTACTCCGAGATCGACACGTCGATCACCGGCGGGTTCGTCACCCCCGGCGGCGGGTCCTTCTCCGGCGGACCGCTCTACACCGGCACCGAGCCGATCCCCGACCCGCTCGCCTTCGTGCCGGCCCCGAACATCGCCGACTACCAGGTCCGCAGCACCAAGAAGCTCAGCTACAGCCAGGCCGAGACCATCACCATCATGCCGGGGGTGTACTACGGCGGGATCAGCATCCAAGGCCAGGCGAACATCGTCATGCTGCCGGGCATCTACTACATGTACGGCGGCGGGTTCAACTTCAGCGGCCAGGGGAGCCTGACCGGCAACGGGGTGATGATCTACAACGACCCGCAGTCCACCAGCGACGTCATCAGCATCTCCGGCACCAACGCGGTGAATATCACGCTCTCCCCGCCGACGTCCGGGCCGTACCAGGGGTTCCTGTTCTGGCAGGCGCGGGGCACGACGCCGCCGATCGACATCACCGGCAACGGGAACCTCCAGCTCACCGGGACGTTCTACGCCACCGGCGCCCAGCTGAACGTGACCGGCAACGGGGCGGCCGACCTGGTCGGCTCGCAGTACATCGTGGACCGGCTCAAGACGAACGGGAACGGCAACTTCACCGTGGACTGGACGCCGTACAGCACCCCGGGCGTCCGCGAGGTGGCGTTGGTGGAGTAACGGGCACTCACGCCGCCGATGCGGGGGCCGGCAACGGCCCCCGCGATCGTTTCCGTAGTGTAGTAGGCACACTCCGTGTGCCGTTCTTGGGAGACGGCACACGGAGTGTGCCTACTACATTACAAGCCTAACTCGACGCCAGGATGTGCACCACGTCGGCGTCCTGGACGACGTGGTGCTTGCCCTCGGTCCGCTCCAGCCCCTTCGCCCGGCACTCCTTCTCGGAGTAGTGGTGCGCCGCGAAGTCGGCGTAGCTGATCACGTTCGCCCGGACGAACCGCTCGGACAACTCCTTGTGGATGCACCCGGCCGCCGTCACCACGTCGGCGTCCTTGTCCAGCGCCCACGACCGGCACTCGTCCGGGCCGACGGTGAAGAACACCACCCGGCCCATCGCGTAGAAGATCGCCCGGATCACCCGGTCGCGGCTGAACTCCGTCAGCCCCAGGTCGGCCATGAACGCCGGCCGGGTCTCGTCGTCCAGCCCCGCCAACTCCGCCTCCAGCTTGACCGGCGCCTGGATCGCCGTCGGGGCCAGCGCCAGCAGGTCCGCCGGCAGCGGGTCGGCAAAGCCGCTGTCGCCGCGGTTGACGAACACCGTCTCCGGCTTGAGCGTCAGCAGTTGGAAGCTGCGAAGCGCTTTCTCCTCGTCGGCTGTTAGCCCCATCGCCGACGCCGGGGTGCCGGCCTCGAACGCCGCCACCACCCGCTTGAGGAGCGCCAGCTCGGCCTCGTCGGCCTCGCGTTCCTTGGCCGGCTTGGCCTTCTTGAACCCCGCCTCGACCTTCGGGACGCGGTTGGAGACGATCTCCAGGTCGGCGTACAACAGGTCCTCGCGGAACCGCTTCAACTGGTCGGCCAGGTCGGTGCGGGAGAAGCCGTCGAGGACGACGACGACGCCATTGGCCTCGCGGAGGATGCCGAGCCGGCGGGGGTTGTCCTTGCGGTCGTCGGCCGCCAGGCCCGGGGTGTCGAGGAACTGGACCTCGGCGTAGGTGAGCTTCTTGGGGCTGTACTTCTCGGCGATGCGTTCGAGCCGCTCGTCGTAGACCTTGGCGGAGCCGAGTTGCCCCTGCTGCACCTTGCCCGGGTCCGGGGCGACCCCGGTGATCCACTGGAACACGGTGCTCTTGCCCGACCCGGCGTACCCGACCAGCCCGACTTTCATGGCTCGTGATCCCCGGCTGTTGGACCTGCGATTGTTGTATCCGCGGCGAAGACAGAAGCGATGGCACGCGGATGACGCGGATTTCAGCGCGGATACACGCGGATTAAGAACCAGGATTTGATCCGGTTTTCTGATCCGCGTTTCATCCGCGCTGAAATCCGCGTCATCCGCGTGCCATCGCTTTATACCTTTCTGTCTTCCAGTCGCGCCCGCGCGCGTTGCAGGATCATTGCGTGGTCGAACGCCATCGCCGGCAGGTCGTCCAGCCGGAACCAGCCGATGTCCGCGGCGTCGTCGGCCGCCTTCGCCTTGAGCTTCCTCGCGTCGCCCCGGGCCAGGAACGCGACGCTCACCGTCCAGCCGCGCGGGTCGCGGCCCGGGTCGCCGGCCGTGTAAAGTTGCTCCAACTCCTCGACAGCCACGCCGGTCTCCTCCTTCAACTCGCGCCGGGCGGCATCCGACAGTGTTTCTCCCTCGTCCACGAAACCACCGGGTAAGGCCCACCGACCGGCAAAAGGGTCTGCCTTCCGTTTAATCAATAACACGCGAGAACGAATCTCTCGTGTGCAAATGACCACATCCACCGTCAAGGCCGGTCGCGGGAATTCGTAACTGTACTTGCCGGGTCGAGGGGCGGCCATCGCAACCGTCTCCGGGGGTGTGGGGTTGGGGCGGAACTCGCTTCCGACCGCGAATGACCTTACCGCAAAACCGGCCCGCGCCGAAACCGGAATTCATAATGGGAGCGGGTAGAATGAAGTGCCCGGCGACACATCCGCCGGGCGCGAGGTGTCTCATGTCCCGGTCGGACCGCATCTTTTGCTTCGAAGCGTTGGACGTTTGCGACCCGCTGGTGCGGGCCGCGGAACGGCTGTACGAGCGCACACAACACCCGGACGAGCGCATCCCGTGGGGGTGGATCGCCCGCAGCATCAAGGGCCGCTCGGCGTGGCGGCCGGGGGCGTGGGGCCGACATTTGTTGGTCGCCACGCCAGCGGACCGGCCGGCCGAGCCGGACGCCCTGGCCGGGTTCGCCTACGGCGCGCACCTGCCCGGGTACGGCGGCTACTTGTGCTACATCGGGGTGGCCGACGCCGTCCGCAAGCGCGGCGTCGGGACGCGGCTATACCACCAGATGTTCAAGGTGATGGCGGCCGACGCCTGTGCCATCGACGAGCCGTTGCCGTTCGTGGTGTGGGAGAGCCACCGGCCCGACCCGGACGCCCCGGAGGCGGACTGGAAGCTGTGGGAGGCGCGGGTGCGGCTGTTCGAGAAGGTCGGCGGCCTGTGGATCGACGGGCTGGAGCTGATGACGCCGAACTGCGCGGCCGACGACGGCCCGCCGGTGCCGTTGCAGTTGTTCGTCAAGCCGATGGACCTGCCGGCGTCGGCGTTCGACGCGGAGCGTCTGCGGGGGGTGGCGGCGGGGCTTTTGGAGGGCGTGTACCGGGAGCAGCCGGGCGACCTGCTATACGACGCGACGCTGCGGCCGGGGTGCGAGCCACGGCTGCGGCCGCCGACCGAGGCCGGCCGACGGCGGGAGCCGGGCCGGGCGCTGGCGGCGGTGTGAGCAGGGGTCGGAGGTCGGAGGTCGGAGGTCGGAGGTCGGAGGTCGAAGGTCGGAGGTCAGATAGATTACTGCCGCCTGACCTCTGATCTCTGACTTCCGACCTCCGACCTCCGACCTCCGACTCCTTGCCTACAATACCGGGCGCTGCTTTCTCCCCGCTCCCCGGAGGAGTCCGATGCGCCTGGTCCTCATCGCGGCTTGCACCCTGTTCGCGGGCGTCGCGTCCGCCGCCGATCCCGTCGAGTTGGCCGGCATGAAGTCCGCCCCGCCGGCCGGGTGGAAGCAGGAGGACCCGTCCTCCACCATGCGGATGGCGCAATTCATGTTGCCGAAGGCCGAGGGGGATAAGACCGACGCCGAGCTGGCGATCTTCGTCTTCCCTGGCGGCAGCGGAACGGTCAAGCAGAACCTCGATCGCCAGCTCGCCAAGTTCGTCGCCAGCGGCCGCAAGGATAAGACCGACAAGGTCATGGTCGGGCCGATCGAGGCGACCTACCAGGACATCACCGGGACGTACCTCAAGAAGCCGTTCCCGATGGCGGAGAAGGGGACGCCGCACGAGGGGTATCGCCAGTTGTATGTGGTGTTCGAGGCGAAGGACGGCAGGCAGTACTACATGACGCTGGTCGGCCCGCGGAAGACGGTCGAGAAGCACAAGAAGGAGTTCGAGGACTGGCTGAAGAACTTCAAGTGATCTCTTGTAGGGGCCGCCCTCCGTGGCGGCCCGTCCG
>DASSAT010000413.1:0-2032 GCA_035699305.1 Fimbriiglobus sp.
GGAGCGAGCGGACTACAGTTGAGCCGCTAATCCTGGTCCGACTCGGAGTCATAGGCGAGCCGGCTCGCGGCGAGGTGGCGGGTGGCGAGCAGGTACACGATGCTACTCAGGCCGAACCAGATGCCCGGGTCGCGGACGCTCAAGAACAGCGTCGCAAGCTCCGCCCGGAGGTAGTTCACCAGCCGACCGGCCGACACCGACCCGGACGGACCGCTGGCACCGGCCGGCCGCACCGGCCGCGTCTGAGTCGGGCTGACCACGTGCTTGAACCGCAACCCGACCCAGTTCTTGCTGTGGATCGGGGCGGCCCACTCGGCGACAGCGAGCACGAAGTTGGCGAACGCCAGCCCCATCCCGAGGACGGCGAGCCAGCGGAGCAGCCGGGGGATTCCGTTCCCCATGTCAGGAGCCTCTGGAGTAGGAAGGGTCAGACGCCAGGGCACTCGCGCTCGGCGAGGACGGCCAACTCGGTCAGCCGGGCGGCCGTCACCCCGATCCGCTCGAAGCACTCGGCCACGATGCTGTTCGGAGCGGTGAAGAGGGTGATGAGCAGGTCCATCTGCGTGAAGTGCCCGCGGCCGTAGTCCCGCGCCCGGGCGTGCGCGTCCCGCAGCACCCGGATGACGTTGTCCGAGAGGAACTCGCGGTTGAGTAAGAGCGGCGGGACCGGGTCGGCGTCCTGGTAGAACAGGTCGCGGAACTGGTCGAGCATCTTGCCCAGGTCGGCCCCGAGCCGGTTGGCCCAGTTGAACACCCCGGGGTCCGGGGCGGCCAGGAGGCCCATGAACAGGTGCGGGGTGCGGACGCTGTCCCAGTTGGTGGCCCGGGCGTGGGCCAGCGACTCGCGCAGCGCGTGCGCAGTCGGCTCGTCCACCACGTCCGGCCGCACGCGGCCGCTGACCAGAAAGATGTCGCCCTCGGGTTGGTCGGACATGGCCAGCCACGCGCAGAGGTTAGGAGGGGGGGCACCGCGTCCGAGCGGCACGACGGTCTGGATTATGTCGCGCCGCGACTCGTACCGCAAGCCGTCGTTTCGGTTCCCGGCATGACTTTTTCCTTGCCCCGTGTCCGGGTTCCCCACACTATGTAGCGGCTCATTCGGGCACGGCGAGAATGCGATAAGAAACGGAGACAGCTGATGCATCGGCTATCCCTGGCGGGGTTAGTTTTGGCTGCGGCGGTCGGCGCGACACCCGCCGCGGACCGGCCGCCGAACGTCGTCGTCATCCTCGCCGACGACCTCGGGTACGGCGACCTCGGGTGCTACGGCCACCCGACCGTGCGCACGCCCAACCTCGACCGGATGGCCGCCGAGGGGATGAAGTTCACCGACTTCTACGCGGCCGCCCCGGTCTGCACCCCGAGCCGCGCGGCGCTGCTGACCGGTCGGCTGCCGCAGCGGTCCGGGATGACCAGCGACACCCGCCGGGTCCTCTTCCCGGACTCGGCCGGCGGGCTGCCGCGATCCGAGATCACCCTGGCCGACGTGCTCAAGGACCGCGGCTACGCCACCGCCTGCGTCGGCAAGTGGCACCTGGGGCATTTGCCGCAGTACCTCCCCACCCGGCACGGGTTCGACTCGTACTTCGGCCTGCCGTACTCGAACGACATGGACCGGGTGCCGAACGTCAGCCCCAAGGGCCGGGAGGCGTTCCGCGAGCCGCGGGTCGCGTACTGGAACGTCCCCCTGATGCGGGACGAAAAGATCATCGAGCGGCCCGCCGACCAGCACACGCTGACGAAGCGGTACACCGAGGAGGCGGTGAAGTTCATCCGCGCGAACAAGGAGAAACCGTTCTTCCTGTACCTGGCACACTCGATGGTCCACGTCCCGCTGTTCGCGTCGAAGGACTTCGCTGGCAAGAGTCCGCGCGGCCACTACGGCGACGCAATCGAGGAGGTGGACTGGTCGGTCGGCGAGGTGTTGAAGGCGATCCGGGCGGCGGGCCTCGACAAGACCACCTGGGTGACGTTCACCAGCGACAACGGCCCGTGGCTGATCTTCCGCGAGCAGGGCGGGTCGGCGGGGCCG
>DASSAT010000414.1:0-8598 GCA_035699305.1 Fimbriiglobus sp.
GGAGGGCGGCCCCTACACCCCCGTAGGGGCCGCCCTCCGTGGCGGCCCGGGAACCAGCTCAGCTCTTCCCCGCCCCGTTGGCGTCGGTCGGCGGCAGATAGCGCCGGCCCGGCCGGGCCTTCGACTCCTCGACGATCCCCAGGAACAGGTCTTCCAGGGTGTTCTTCGGGTGGCCGAGCAGCTCCAGCTTGCCGCCGTGCTTCTCCAGCACCGCCGCCAGGTCCCGCCGCAGGTCGTCGGACGGCTGCACCCCGGTCGCCTGCAACTCCAGCCGCTTCTGGTCCTCGACCAGCCGGTCCACCGCCCCGAGTTCCTGCAAGTCGCCGCCGTACAGGATGGCGATCCGGTCGCACACGTCCTGCACGTCGTCGAGCCGGTGGCTGCACATCAGGACCGTCTTGCCCTTCTCCTTGAGGTCCAGGATCAGGTCCTTCATCCAACGGGTGCCGAGCGGGTCCAGGCCGCTGGTCGGCTCGTCGAGGATGACCAGGTCCGGGTCGTTGATGAGCGCCTGGGCCAGCCCGATCCGCTGCCGCATCCCCTTGGAGTACTCGCGGAGGATGCGCTTCTTGTCGGCGTTGAGGCCGACCGTCTCGATCAGCTCGGCGGCCCGTCGGCGGCGGACCTCCGGGGGGATGGTGAACAGCCGGCCGTAGAAGTCCAGGGTCTCCTCGGCGTTGAGGAACCGGTACAGGTACGACTCTTCCGGCAGGTAGCCGATCTTCTCGTTCTTCTCGACCTTGGCGGCCGGCTCGCCGAATACGAACGCCTCCCCGGACGTCGGGAAGAGTAGGCCGAGCAGAAGCTTGATGGTGGTGGTCTTGCCGGACCCGTTCGGACCCAGCAGGCCGAAGATCTCGCCCTTGTGGATGGTCAGGTCCAGGGCGTTCAGCGCGGTCTTCTTCTTGCGGCCCCAGAAGTCGCGGTACACCTTGGTGAGGCTGCGGGTCTCGACAACGACGTCCTGGGCCATGAGCGGGCCTCCGGCGGCGACCGGGTGGTACGAGGTACTAGCTGTTACGGCCGGCCGGCCGCGGCGGTTCGCCCGGCCGGGGCGTTTCTGTAAGGATCGGGACGGTCGGGGGTAATGGTAGGCAACCGGGGCCGGCCGGACAGGGCGCGCCCCGCCCCTTCGCCCCGAGCGTCTGACCCCAACCGGAGGTGCGGTATGCGGTTCCTGAGCGGGCTTCTGGCGGCCGGGCTGCTGACCGGGCTGACCCTGGCGGCCGACGGCAAGTTCACCCTGACCGGCGCGAACACCAAGGTCGAGTTCACCGGCACCAAGGCCGAGGGCAAGCACGACGGCGGCTTCAAGAAGCTGACCGGGACGGTCACGGTCACGGGCACCGACCCGGCGACCGCCAGGATCGAGGTGACGATCGACACCACGTCCTTGTACACGGATACCGCGAAGCTGACCGGCCACCTGAAGAGTTCGGACTTCTTCGATGTGAAGTCCAATCCGACCGCGAAGTTCGTCTCCGCGAAGGTGGAGAAGGACGGCGGCAAGTACAAGGTCACTGGCGAGTTGACCCTCAACGGCAAAAAGAAGGCGATCAGCTTCCCGGCCACGATCGCGACGACCGGCAAGGCGCTAAAGCTCGACAGCGAGTTCAAGATCGACCGCACCGACTTCGGCATGACCTACGGCAAGGGCAAGATTCACGACGCCGTGACGATCCGGGTCAAGGTGGACGCGAAGTGACGCCGCGGCCTTGTCCCCTGGGACCGCGGCCGTCCCGGCCGCTCTTGCCGGACGGTTCCGCACCCTGACCGGGCTACCCGGTAGCTCTCCCCTCCGGGTAGCAAGAGCGGCCGGGACGGCCGCGGTCCCAGGGAGGACGCGGCATGTCCGATCTCCCCCCGCGGCAGGAAATCCTCGCCGCGCTGAAGTACGCGGTCCTCCCCGCGGCCGGCGCCGCGGCGGTGGTCTTCGGCGGCTTCTCCCTCATCGCATGGCTCGCGTCTCGCAAGCTCTCCTTCGACTGGCGACGGCTCACCCCGTTGGCGGCGGCCCTGTCCGTGGCGGCGGCGCTGGCGGCCGGCAACTCCGCGATGGGGACCGACGCCCCGTTTCCGTGGGTGCCGGCGGGCAAGCCCTGGCACTGGGCGTGGTGGGCGTTCGGACTGGCGGTCGCGGTCGAACTGGTCGCCCGGACCCCCGGGGTGGGGGTCGGCGTCGGCCACTTGCTGCGGGGGACGACGGCCGGCGTGATCGCGGCGTTCGTCGTCCCGGCGGCGGTCGCCCCGGCACCCGGCGCGCCGTCCGCCGTCCACGCCGACGCGGAAGTCCCGGACGTGCTGGCCGCTCAGGAGCGGCTTCGCTGGATGATCCCGGCGTTCGCGCTGGCGGTTGCGGCCCAGTGGGCGGTCGTGGACGCGGTCGGCCGGCGGGCGCCGGGCGGCGCGACCGCGGCCGCGGTGGCCGTCGCGGCGAACGGGGCGGCGGCGATCCTGTTGCACGCCGAGTCACTGGGGTTCCTGCACACCGCGACGTTCCTGTTCGCCGGGCTGGCGGCGGTGGCGGTGCTCGCGTGGCTGACCGGGGCCGACGCGGGCGCGGCCGCGGCGGTGGCGACGGTGCCGGTCTGCGTCTTGCTGTTGTTCGGCAAGTACCTGCGGGACAGCCAGGTGCCGGGTTCGAGCTTCCTGCTGGTCGGGTTCGCGCCGCTGCTGCTCGGCCTGTTCCTGCTACCGGGGCCGAACCGCATCACCGCCTGGCGACTCGGAACGATCCTGAAGGTGCTGGTGGTGCTGATCCCGGTGGCGGCGGCCGTCTACCGGACGATGGAAGTGGCCCCGTACTCGTTCGAATCGTAGAAGGAGAAGGAGTTACCCGGCGAACGGCTTCCACGTCCCCACTTCGAGCACCTCGTTGGGTCGGAACTTCGCCTTGTACTCCAGCGACCGGCAGCCCGCGACGAAGTACCCCAGGTAGACGTGCGGCAACCCCAACTCCGCGGCCCCCGCGATCACCGACAGCAAGTTGAACGTCCCCAGCGATCGGCCCCGCTCGTCCGGGTCGTAGTAGAAGTAGATGGCCGACAGCCCGACCGGCAGCCGATCGACGTACCCGACCCCGACCAGCCGGTCGCCGAGGTAGTAGCGCCACTCCTGCGTGACGAACGGGTTCTCGACGAACGACTCCAGGTAGTCCGACGCCGACTCGCCGCCGTGTTCCGGCCAGCCCTTCGTCGCCGCCTGGAACTGGTGGTACTTGTCGTACAGGGCCAGCTTCTCGGCCGACACCGCCGGCGCCCCGACCTCGACCCGGACCTCGCCCTCGTTCCGCCGCCGGGCGCGCCGCTGGCCCTCGCTGGGGCGGAAGCCGGCCACGTCCACCCGGATCGACCGGCACTGCCGGCACTCAGGGCACTCGGGCTTGAAGAGAGAATGGCCGAACCGCCGCCACCCGGCGCGCATCCGGGCGGCGTACTCGGCCGGGGTCAAATCGCCGACGACCTCGTAACGGAGTTGCCAGCGCCGCCCCGGCAGATACCCGCACTGGTCCGGCGGGGAAACGAAGGTGAAGAGCGTCTGCATGCGAGCGGTGAGCTTTGAGCGGTGAGCGATGAGCCAGAACAACCCACGTCCATTCTCCGATATGGGCACCGCATTGGGAAGACTGAACCCTCTTTCTGCTCACTGCTCATCGCTCACCGCTCACCGCTCTCACACGAACTCCACCGCCACCGGTGCCGGAATGACGCCGGCCCGGTGCCCCTCGTCGAGGAGCTTGCGGATCGCGGCCCGACCGCGCTCGCCGTAGTCGAGCGTCCAGTCGTTGACGTACATGCCGACGAACCGGTCCGCCAGTGATACGTCCATGTCCCGGGCGTACTTCAGGGCGTGCTGCAACGCTTCCTGTCGGTGGGCGAGGGCGTAGCGGATGCTCTCGCGGATGAGGCGGCTCACCTCCCGCATGGTGTCGGCCCCGAGGTCCTTGCGGACCACGTTGCCGCCCAGCGGCAGCGGCAATCCGGTGCGGTCCTGCCACCAGACGCCGAGGTCCGTCACGAGGTGCAACCCCTGGTTCTGGAAGGTGAGCTGCCCCTCGTGGATGATTAGCCCGGCGTCGTACTTCCCAGCCGCGACCGCGGGGATGATCTCGTCGAACGGCACCACCTCGTACCGCAGCGCGCCCTTCCGGCCGATCGACTCGAACAGCAGCGTCAGCGTCAGGAACGCGGTGGTCAGCGTGCCGGGGACGGCGACCGTGACCGCCGGCAGGTCTTCGACCCGCATCGGCCGGCGGGCGACGACCATCGGCCCGTACCGGTCGCCCATGCTGCACCCGGTCGGCAGCAGGGCGTACTTGTCCAACAGGAAGCTATAGGCGTGGATGCTGACCGCGGAGACTTCCAACTCGCCGAGCATGGCCCGGCGGTTGAGCGTCTCGATGTCCTGGAGTTCGTGGACGAACCGCAAGTTCCCGGTGGGAATCTTGTCGTTGGCCAAGGCGTGGAACATGAACGCGTCGTCCGGGTCCGGGCTGTGGCCGACGCGGATCAACTGCGGCGCGGTGGTAGTAGTCATTGAACACTCCTCGTTCCCAAGCTCTGCTTGGGAACGCAGTTCGCAAAGCTCTGCTTTGCGCCTTCAGTCCGCGAAGCGGAGCTTCGCGAACCGCGTTCCCAAGCAGAGCTTGGGAACGAGGGATTCAGTCCATTAACCTTCTCGCGGGGCCGTCGTCGCCGAACGCTTGCTCGACCGGGCCGGAGAAGACCACACGACCCCGTTCAAGGATGTGGATCGTGTGGGCAATACGGCTGATCGAGGCCAGGTCGTGCGATACGATTGCCATGGTTTGCCCGTCCTCGGCCAGGTCGCGCATCACGGCCAGCACCTCCTTCGCCATCTGCGGGTCGAGAGCGCTGGTCGGCTCGTCGAACAGGATCGCCGCCGGGTTAACCGCCAGCGCCCGGGCGATCGCAACACGCTGCTGCTGACCGCCGGAGAGGTTCGCCGGCCGGGCATCGAGCTTGTGCCCCAGCCCGACCCGTTCCAGGAGCGCCTTCGCGCGCGGCTCGGCTGCGGCCCGGGACTCGCCCAGGGCGTAGAGCGGGCCACTCAGCACGTTCTGCAAGGCGCTCATGTGCGGAAAGAGATGAAACTGCTGGAACACCATCCCGACCCGCTTGCGCAACCGCAGCAGGTCGGCCGTCGGGTGCGGCCGACCGCCGACGAGATTCACATCGCCGACCGCGACCTCGCCGGCCTGGAAGTCCTCCAGACCGTTGATGCACCGCAGCAGCGTGCTCTTGCCGCCGCCGGACGGGCCGACCAGCGCCGTCACCTCGCCCTGCCGCACCTCCAGCGATACGTCGTCGAGGATGCGGGTCGAGCCGTAGGACTTGGTCAGGTTCGAGACGCGGATCATGCCCCCTCCGGGAAAACCCAAATCCCAAGCACCAAATCTCAAGCGAACCAAGGCCGGGACTGCTCCTATTGGGATTTGGTGCTTGGGATTTGGGATTTACCTCGTCCCGCCGTGGGTGCCGGTTCGCCGTTCGAGCCACCCGGCCAAAAGCGCCAGCGGGTAGCTCATCACCAGGTACAGCCCGGCGGTCAGCACGGCCAGCTCGACCACCAGATCGCGGTTGAAGTTGTATAGCTCGTTGTACTTCCGGGTCAGCTCGGTGATGAGGATCACGGAACACACCGAGGTGTCCTTGAACAGCGCGATGAAGTCGTTCGTGACCGGCGGGATGACGATGCGGAACGCCTGCGGGACGATGATCCGCCGCAGGGCGGTGAGCCGGGTCATGCCGAGCGACAGGGCGGCCTCCATCTGCCCGCGCGGGATCGCTCGAAGGCCGGCTCGGTAGTTCTCCGCCTCGTAGGCCGAGTAGTTGATCGCCAGCCCGATGATCCCGGCGTAGAGCGGGTCCAGCGCCAGCGCCGGCAGCGCCTTCGGGAGCATGTAAAAGATCACGTACAACTGGAGCAAGAGCGGCGTGCCGCGGATCACCTCGACGTACACCCCGAGCGGGACGCCCAGCCACCGCGGGCCGTACACCCGGACGAGAGCTACCAGCATCCCGGCCAGCATTGCTAGTGGGAACGACGTGACCGCTAGAAGAACCGTCATGCCGGCAGCCTTCAACAGCTGCGGGATGAGCTTCCGGATGCTCCCGCCGCCGGCCTCGGCCGCCAGTTCCTCCTGGTCGATGGGCACCGGCCACGTGCCGGTGTACCGGTGGGCCAGCCACTCCTGGTCCTCGTTCCAGACTCCATATTTGCGGTAGATGCGCTGGAGGGTGCCGTCGGCGAACCCATCCTGGATCGCCTGGTCGAGTTGGGCACGGAGCCGGTCGTCCCCCTTGCGGAGGTAGATGACGTAGTACCCCGGCTGGCGGCCGGTGCCGACGGTGCGCAGCTCCGGGTACTTCTTGACGAAGTGGGCGGCCGCCGGGCCGTCCTGCACGGTCGCCGCGAGCCGGCCGTCCTTGACCATGCCGACCACGTTCTCGACGTCGTCGCTCTCCAGCACTCGCCCCTCGCCGAACAGCCGCTTGGCGTACACCGCGGCGGCCGACTCGCCGAGGACGCCAACCTGACCGGCCTTCGCCTTGAGGTCGCCCCAGTCCCGGAAGTCCGCGTCGTCCCGGGCGATCAGCGCGAGGCGGTAGACGTAGTACGGGACGGTGGCCGCGTACTTCGCCTTCAGGTCGTCCCGCTCCTCGTAGCCGTTCAGAACGATGTCGATCCCCTTCTCGCCGGTCCGCGGCTTGTCCAGCAGTTCGGGCAGCGACTTCCACAGGCCGTCCACGAGGACGCTGGTGCGGCCGAGCTTCTTCGCCAGGTAGTCTGCGAGTTCGACCTCGAACCCGATGTACGGGTCGGCCTCGGTGGCACCCGGCGGCTTGTACACGAACGGGGCACCACCGGTCGGGTCGGTCCCCCAGCGGAGTTCCTGGGCATCGGCGAGGGCCGGGAAAAGCAGAAGGACCGCGAGCGCGGCCGCGGCCCTTGCATGGGGCGTTCGGGTCAACGGCGGGGCACCTCCCGGGTCACAAGCGGTTGCGGAGCAGTGTATCAGGAGCCGCACCGCCCTGGGAGCGGCTTGCCCGGCCAGCAACTCCCGGGAAGGGGCGGCCCCTGATGCCTACGGCGGGTCAGCGCTTGACAACTGGATTCATGAACCTATGAACACTATGGAGCAGCGGGCCCGCTCGCACGCTGGGACGGGGATCAGATTGCCACATTGCCACATCCAGAAGTGGCAATCTGGTCGTCTGGCCCCCGCTGGTTGAGGTGACGGCTGAAAGTGAGGGTCAGAGTGCCAGTCCGGCACACCTGGTAAGTGGCACTCTGACACCCGTTGGTGGTCGGCGCCCGAAGGCCCGCTTGACCGCCCAACAGGGGTCGCGGCTCCTCCAGTTACCGGGTGGTATCATGCCCCGCATGGCCCGCGACCTGCTGCCGATCGACACCGTACTGCCCGAACTGCTCGCGAGGCTGAGCGAACACGGGGCGGCGGTCCTCCGCGCGCCGACCGGGGCTGGCAAGACGACGCGGGTGCCGCCGGCCCTGGCCGAGTTCGGGCGGGTGCTGCTCCTCGAACCGCGCCGCGTGGCGGCCCGCGCCGCGGCGAGGCGCATGGCGGCGGAGGACGAGACGCCGCTGGGCGACGTGTTCGGCTATCACGTGCGGTTCGACCGGAAGGCGGGGCCGCGGACACGCGTGCTGGCGGTGACGCCGGGGATATTGCTGCGATTGCTGCACGACGACCCGTACCTGGAATCGGCGTCGGCCGTCGTCTTCGACGAATTCCACGAGCGCGGGCTGGAAGCGGACCTGGCGCTGGGACTGGTGCGACTCATCCGCCAGACGGTGCGGCCGGACCTGCGGGTCGTGGTCATGTCCGCGACGATCGACGCCGGCCTGGTGTCGGCGTACCTCGGCGGCTGCCCGGCGGTGACGAGCGAGGGGCGGACGTTCCCGGTCGAGGTCCGCTACCGCTCGAAGCGGCCAGAAACGAGTTGGACGGATGCCGCCGCGGACGCGGTGCGGGGCGTGCTGGACGAGACGGACGGCGACGTGCTGGTTTTTCTCCCCGGGCTACGGGAGATTCGCCGGACCGCCGACGCGCTGGATGAGTTAACCACCGAGGGGGTCGCGCTGCTGCCACTTCACGGCGACCTGCCGCCGGAGCAGCAGGATCGGGCGCTGCAACTTCTCAACCAACGGAAGGTGGTCCTTGCCACGAACGTCGCCGAGACGTCGGTCACGGTCGAAGGCGTGACGGCGGTCGTCGATACGGGCCTCGCCCGGCAGATGGAGTTCGACCCGTCGGTCGGCATGGACCGTCTGCGGCTGGTCCCCATCTCGCGGGCCTCGACCGACCAGCGGACCGGCCGCGCCGGGCGGACCCGGCCGGGACTGTGCGTGCGGCTCTGGGACGAAGCCGGACAGCGCAGCCGACCGGAGCAGACCGAGCCGGAGATTCGCCGCGTGGACCTGGCGGGCGCGGTGCTGCACTTGCTTGCCCTCGGTGAAGCGGACATCGAGCGCTTCCCGTGGCTCGACCCGCCGCGGCCGGAGTCGGTAGCACAGGCGGTCGAACTGCTCCACCGGCTCGGGGCGGTCGAAGAG
>DASSAT010000415.1:0-2733 GCA_035699305.1 Fimbriiglobus sp.
CAGCGGGTCGGCGGACTCGTCTACCGTGTCGGTCCCGTCGCCGCCGGTGATGCTGTCGTTGCCCCGGCCGCCGGTCAGGACGTCTTCGCCGACGCTGCCGGTCATGGTGTCGTTCCCGGACCCGCCGCGGAGGACGATCCGGCCGGACGAGTAGACCACCCCGCCCGGGTTGGTGACGGTGAGGATGTCGCCGCTTCCCCTGGTGTCCAGCGCCAGCTTGTTGACGGTCGTCTGGAGGGTGAGGGGGACCACGGCGGTGCCGCCGTTCACGGTCCCGATGACCTGGATGGTGCCCGCGACCGCGGGCGTCGCGGTGAAGTTGTCCAGCGCGTCCGACCCCACGACGGTGACGGCGCCAACGGCGCTAAGGGTCACGGACCCGGCCGCTTCGAAGTCCTCGAACCGGATCGTGCGGCCCCCGACCGCCACCGTCCCGCCGAAGCTGTTGACGTTGGCGCCGCCGACCACGTCCGCCCCGTCGGGGGCGCTCGGGTTCGGTGTGTACACGGCGTCAGCCGCGCCCTTGCCGTCCACCACGAGCGTGTCGGTGCCGAGCATCCCGTCGATCTCGACGTCTACCCCGAGGTCGCCCTCGATGACGATCCGGTCGTCCGAACCGCCAGCGAAGACCAGGATCGTCTTGGTCAGCGGGATGCTGTAGCTGTAGGTCGTGTCGGCCTCACCCGGCACGGTGATCGGCGCGGTGTACGCCGCGTCCCCGAACGCCTGGACCGTCACGTCGGCGTTTGGCCCGTTGCGGGTGATGGTGATGATGTCGTGCGCCCCGGTGCCGGACACGAACGAGTAGTTCGGGTTCGGGCCGACGTTCGCGTCGAGGCGGAGCTGGTCGTAGAGGGTGACCTGTCCATTGCGGGCGGCGAGGTCGTTGTAATTCAGTACGGCTCCACCCGGCGAGTTGCCGTCGCCGCGGATCATCGGGTAGCGGGTGAACGCGATCGACGAGGTCGTGACGTTCGTGTTCTCGTACGACATGATCTCGGCCTGGTGGAACAGGTCGGTCGCTGCCACCCCGGTCGCATTGGTGATCGAGTGCTGGAGGCCGAAGAGGTGGCCGGCCTCGTGGGAGATGTTGTTGAGTGTATTGTTGGAGAAGCCGCTGCTGAACACCGCCGCCACGTCGTCGTGGACGTTCGACGCCGCCACGAGGTCGGACGTCTCGCCCAGGACGGGGCTGGAAGGGGAATTCCCGCCGATGGCAACGCCGTCGTAGATCAGTTGGCTCGCCCCGCCCGGATCGACGATGAACTTGCCCACGAACACGTAGGCGTCCCGCGACGCCGCGTCCCCGCCGCGGAGCGTGGTGATCACGTCGTTCAGGTTCGCCGCCGCTCTCACGGACCGTCCGTCGGCCGTCGGCTGGGCGGTGGACGTCAGGTCCACGATGGTCACGTCCATGGGGCGGTAGGCCCGCCGGACGACGTCCATCATCTGATCCCGCTCGGTCGCGGTGAATGCCTGGGCGTGGATGTCCAGGGTGGTCCCGGCGGTGAAGTTGTTGGCGGCGTCGAGTACGGTCGTGCCCAGGATGCGGTTGGCCCCGACCGGATCGGTGGCGACGTCCCGGAACGCGCCCTGGGTCGTGGTCAGGGTGCTGCCGGGGAACCGGTCGCCGAAATCGACGAACAGGTACGAGGGCACGATGCGGTCTTCGAGCAACTCCATCGACAGCGGCAACCGCCGCGGCCTGAGGAACCGCCACAGGGCCGGCCGGTCGGTCAGGTCCCGCCGCCACCGCCGCCCCACTCGCCGCAGCAACCGACCCCACATCTTGGAGAATGCCATGATGCTCTCCCGTCCTGGTTGGAGTGGTGATGGGAAGCGGCTGCGCCCCCGGACCAACTCGGCCCGGCCACAACAGCTCCGAAGGCTCCGATCGCGTCACGCTCGTGAGGAAACGACCCGGGGTCCGGACGGGCGGCGTCGGGGATACCGGGCAGTACAACGCGGGGCCATGTCATCGACTCCCCGCGGCGGGCGGCCGCGGGATGACAGGCGGTGGACGACTTCCTGACGCAGAGACGCTGGCCGATGCGAGTCGTAGACGAAGCGGTCGCCCCGGCGCCAGTGCCGGGCCGCTGGGGCCAAGTTAGCCGCCGGTCGGCAGGGTGTCGGCCGGCCGCGGGTGCTCGCCCTCGATGGGAAGGGTGCCGTACCGGTTCTCGTACTCCTTGAGCACCCGGGTGAGCAGCACGTTGAGCCGCTTGGCGGCGAACGGACTGAGGATGACCCGGTTGAGCAACTGGATGACCAGCTCGCGGGTCGCGGTATTCCAACTCTGGTTGACGCCGAAAAGCAGAACGATCTCCTCCCGTGTGCCGGTCACATTGCACACATTGGCGTAGGCGCTTTTCATCGCCGTGTCGTCCCAGCGAATACTCACGCTTTGGTCGGACGTAGAGGTCGGTCGCTCGGGGTTCCGATCCGTGGGCATGGCGATGCTCCCGATGGAAATACAAGGAGGTTTACAGCTAAAAACTCAGGACAGGTCAAAGCTGGTTCAAATCCGACAGGAAAAGTTGATGCGAAGTGTAATGTGAAGGTGTTTGCGATGTCAAGACTTTTTTTCTTGCGATGTCAGGCCCCAATAGATATGTCCGCAATTTGGCCCCGATAGAAATGTCCTCTTCTCGGGGCCGTCTTCGATCAGCATACCACACGCTTCCGCCACGGGTGATCCGCTGCCGGTCGCCACCCCTTCGAGGGCTTCTTCTT
>DASSAT010000416.1:0-2689 GCA_035699305.1 Fimbriiglobus sp.
CCACCCTAACCCTCCCCCCGTGGGGGGGAGGGAACCAAACCAAGACGGTAGCGAATCCATGCGACCCGGTATGACTCCCGTGAGGGGCGGGCATTCCGACCGGCTCGGGGCCGGCAGGAATGCTCGCCCCTCACGGTTAACGAATCCATGACGCCGATTGGGTTGTCCTTGCCCGGCGGATCGGCCGATGCAATAAGATAGGTGAGGTAGCACGTCGTTCGCCGGTCTCGCCCGGCCCATCTCGTCGGGAGGCGCCCTCCATGAGCCGCCTGCGGACCCGCCCGGGGTTCACCCTGATCGAGTTGCTGGTTGTCATCGCCATCATCGCCCTGCTGATCGGACTGCTGTTGCCCGCCGTGCAGAAGGTCCGGGAGGCCGCCGCCCGGGCCAGGTGCCAGAACAATCTCAAGCAGATCGCCCTGGCCTGCCACAACCACCACGACGCCGTCGGCCACTTCCCGACCGGGCACAGCCCGTGGCAGGAGCCGTCGCACCCCACCGGGCCGTACACCGGCCGGGGCTGGCTGCTGGAGACCTTACCGTACCTGGAGCAGCTGGCTCTCTACCAAAAGCTGGAACCGACCCGGGACGGGGACATGTTCCTCGACGGGGGGCTGCGGACGCCGGCGACACGACACTGGCTGGCCGCGCGCGTCCCGGTCCTGCACTGCCCGTCCGACCCGTCGTCGCTGGACCCGGACTTGGCCGCCCGCCAGTTCCAACTCGAAGGGGTCCCGGTCGAGCTGACCAACTACAAGGGGGTGCTCGGCGATACCCAGCTGGGCGGGCTGTTGAGCAAGTTCGCCGGCCCCATGCCGGACTGCCACAACCACAGCGGATGCAACGGGATGTTCTACCGCAATAGCTACCAGGACAACCCGCGGCTGACGGCGATCCCGGACGGGACGAGCAACACGCTGCTGGTCGGGGAGGATGTGCCGCAGTTCAACCGCCACTCGGCGGCGTTCTACGCCAACGGGGACTACGCCAGCTGCCACGTGCCGCTGAACTACGCGGCGGACCCGAACGACTGGCCGGACGCGATCTCGTTCCGCAGCCGGCACCCGGGCGGGGTGAACTTCGCCCTGGCCGACGGGTCGGTGCGGTTCCTCGCGCAGGCGATCGACCACGGCCAGTTCCGGGCCGCCTGCACCAAGGCCGGCGGCGAAGTGATCCAGCTGCCGTGAAATGTAGTCCGCTCGCTCCGCGAGCGGTCTTGCATGACCGCGACGCCACCTGCTCAGATGCGGGGTACCGCTCGCGGAGCGAGCGGACTACATTCTCGGCGGCTACTCCGACTCGACACGCGCTCGAACCGACTCGAATCACTTCGCCCGCTTGAACAGCCCGGTGAGGGTCGTCCACATGCTGGTCCCCTCGGGCCGGTCGGTCGGCGCCGCGGGCTTCGCCTTCGCCTCGGATGGCCCCAACCCCAGGGCTGGCCACTCCGCCACCGGCAGCCACGGCTGGAGCGCGGCCACTACCTCCGCGGCCGACCGGTATCGCTCGTGCGGGTCCTTGGCCGCCATCTTCAGCACGACCGCGTCCAGCTCCCGCGGCAGCCCCGGCCGGGTCTTCGACGGGGCCGGCACCCCGTGCAGCTGCCGCTGCTGCATCTTCTCCGCCGCCGACCCGGGGAACGGCGACCGGCCGGTCAGGAGCGTGTAGAACGTCGAGCCTAGGCTGTACACGTCGCTCCGGGCGTCCGGCTCGCACCCCCACGCCTGCTCCGGGGCGATGTGGTCGATCTCCTCGGCATACTCTTTGGTGCTGATCCGCCGCGTCACCTTGGCCCACGGGCTTTCCAACATGTGCGTCAGCCCGAGGTCGAGCAACTTCGCCCGCCCATCGACGCCGACGGCGACGTTGGCCGGCTTCACGTCCCGGTGTGTGAGTCCCAGCCGGTGGGCGTGCCGCAGCGCCACCGCCACCTGGGCGACGTGCCGGGCGGCGGTGTGCGCCGCCAGCGGGCCTTTGGCCGCCAGCAGCCGGTCCAGGGTCGGGCCAGGGGCCGGCTCGGACACGACGTAGTATGTGCCGCCGTGCATCCCCATGCCCAGCACCCGGGCGAGGTGGGCGTGGCTGACCCGGGCCGCGGCCTGCACCTCGGCGGCGAACGCCTCCAGGATCATCCGGTCCGACACCCGGTCGGTCGGCAGCACCTTCACCCACACCGGCCGCCGGGTCCGGGTGTCCTCGGCCAGGAACACCATCCCGACCCGGTCCTGGCGGACGCCGTCGAGGATCGTGTAGTGGTCGAGCCGGAACCCCTGGGTCTTGCCGTTGAGGAGCTGCATCGCCTGGAACTTGGTCAGCAGCTTCTTGCGGACCAGGAGCGCGGCGAACCGGATCGGGTCGGCGAGGGTGGCCTCGTCCACGGTTTCGGCGGTCAGGACGGCGACGAGGTCGTCCGGGGTGAGCAGGCCGCTCTTGCGGACGGCGTCGAGGAACGGGGTTCGCGGCAGGCGGAGGTAGGTGTGGGTTCCCATCTGGAACGCTCGGATGATCGGGCGGGGGCGATCAGCCGCAGCCTAGTTCGCGTTCGGGGGGATGCCAAACGGGACGGGAGAGCTAACGGGGCGGAATTGGGAATGTGCTTGAGGCGAAGTGCGAAACCTATCACACCGCGAGGCGGCGTGACGAAACGAGAGGTGAAACGCGAGGCAGGTAACGGAACGCCCGACCCCTG
>DASSAT010000417.1:0-2997 GCA_035699305.1 Fimbriiglobus sp.
CGCCTTGGCGTCGGCGACGGTGGCGATCAATCCCCTCGTGATCTCGGCGAGCTGGGCGTCGAGGCCCTTCACGCCCCAGGTGGAAGCCAGCTTGAGCAGCCGGCCCTGGGCGGCGGCCGGGAGCTTGGGGAGTAGGGTCGCGACAGCGGTCTCGCCCTCCAGGGTCAGCTTCGGCCGGTGCGTCGCCGGCCACCCGGCCGCGAGCCCGTTCAGGACCAACTCAATGACCGCGGGGTTGCGATCTTCGGCCAGTCGGGCGAGCAGGAGTGACAGCACGGCACCATCCGGTGATCGGGCCGCGTAGTTGAGCGCCATCTGCCGGACGATCTGTTCCCCGAGCGGCGTGGGTGGGCGCTCCGACGCGGAGACGGCCGCGAGGACGTAAACGTCGTGGGCGGCGGCCGCGACGGCTAGTGCGTCGCGCAGTCCGCCGTCGGGACGGAAGTTCGGGTCGGTCAGGAAGTCCGCCAGACACGACCCCGCGGCGCGGGTCGGCGGACAATCAGCCAGAGCGAGCAGTGTTGCCAGTCGCACCCGGTCGCCTTCGGCCCCGCGCTGCGGCGTTACGGCGGGTGGATGGTTCGCCAGAATGTCTGCGATGGCCATGCTCCGCGGCAGGGCCATCAGCGCCGCCGGCTGCGCGGGACTCTCACGGGTAGTAGCGAAATCGACCACTCCGCCCCAAGCAGCCGGGTATTCCACGTCGAGCGCCCCCAGACCGTTCAACACCCAAGCTGCGTGTATGGGAGCGAGCGAATCTCGGTCGGCAAGCATCTTGATCACCGCCGGCATCGTATCCTTGTTACCCCGCTCCACCAGCAACCGCTGGGCGTGCAGCCGCCAGAGCATGTTCGGGTGCTTCAGCGTCTCGACCAGCTTTTCCGGCGTCGCGTCAGACAGGTCCACCCTCGGCGCCGGCTTCGCCTTGGTGTAGACCAGCCGGTAGACGCGGCCGTGCGTCTTGTCGCGTAGCGGCGTCTCGTAAGCAGACCCCTTGCCGGTCTTGAAACCCTGCGGCGTCGGGTTGTGCTGGACGATGAAGTTGTACCAGTCGAGCAGCCACACGTTGCCGTCCGGGCCGACTTGCGCGTCAATCGGGGCGGCCCACTCGTCGTCGGACGCGACCAGGTTCCAGCCGTAGCGGGCGACGTAGTCCGTGCCGGTTGGCTGGAGGCAGAACGTCGCCGTCAGGTGGCCGGTCGGGTCGGAGACGAACGCCACCTTGTTCCAGTACTCCGGCGGGTACGTGCGGGCGGTGTAGATGGCGCAGTTCGCCGCCGCCGTGAACCCGTTGTGCCAGTCCACCTGCCGCACCTTGTCCGTGATCGGGTGAAAGGCGTTGCTCAGCGCGATCGACGGCAACACGCCCGGCGACAGGCCGCGGACCTTCTCGTAGTAGCGGTTCGGGATCGCCAGGTGGACCATCGGACAGCCGTTGGCGGTGCTGCCGAAGATTTGCCCGTCCTCGGAGAAGGCGAGGCCCCAGGTGTTGTTGTTGGTGCTGCGGAGGAATTCGAGCTTCGTCACCTTCAAGCCCACGGATTGCAATCCGTGGGCTTCCGCGCGTTCGAGCTTGAACCGGTAGTACCCCTGGCCGAACCGCAGTCGCTCGTCGTTCACCTCGCCGCGGAAGCCGCTGTAGCCGACGCTGCCGTAAATCCAGTTGTCGAACCCGTAGTGCAGGTTGCTCGGCCCGGCGTGCGTGTCGCGGGTGCCCCAGCCGGTGAAGAGGACTTGCCGCAGGTCGGCCTTGCCGTCGCCGTCGGTGTCCTTCAGGAACAGCGTGTGCGGCGGCTGCGTCACCACCACCCCGCCGTACACGGTCAAGAGGCTCGTCGGGATGCTCAGCTTGTCCGCGAACGTCGTCACCCTGTCGGCCCGGCCGTCGCCGTCCGTGTCTTCTAGGATCACGATCTTGTCGCGGCCCTCGCCCTCGGGCTGCATCTCGTTGGGGTAATCGACCGTCACCGCGACCCACAGCCGGCCGCGCTCGTCCCAGGTCATGGCGATCGGCTTGCCGCCGAACTGCTCGTCGGCCGCGAACAGCTTCATCTCGAACCCCTCGGGCACCGAGTAGTGCTTGACCGACTTCTCGGGCGAGAGCGGCTTCTGCATCTTCGGGATCGGCTCCGCGGTCACGCCCCAGCGCTGGCCGGCCGGGTAGAATGGCACCTTCGCCGGGACGGACTCGAAGTCCGACGCTGGGCCGGTAATCGTCGTCATCTTCGGCGCGTCGATGTACGGCCCCGCGAGCGCCGGGTCCTGGCCGCACGCCCAGCGGACGCCGCGCTCCAGTAGGTTCTGAAAGCCGGGGTGGCTCCAGGTGCGCTGGTCGTGGCCCCAGGCGGTGTAGAAGACGCGCCCCTTGCCCTCCTCGCGCACCCACGTCCACGGCTCCCGGACGCCGCGCTCGGCGCGGTACTCCAGCACCGTGCGGCCCTTTGTGTTGTGCTTCGTGTGCGTGTACGTCTCGTCCCAACTCTCGAAACTGGTGAACCCCTTCATGATCGGGTGGTCGTGGGTCGCGGCCTCGACGCGGAAGACGCCGGTCTGGTGCGCCCGGAACTGGGCGCCGACGAGATCGACGTAGGGCTTCGAGTTGATGAAGCAGTAGCTCGCGCAGTGGACCGGGATGAACCCCTTGCCGGAGGCGACGTAATCGAGCAGCGCCTTCTCCTGGTCCGGCGACGTGAACCGCTCGTGGTTGGCGAAGACCATCAGACCGTCGTACTGGTTCAGCGTCTTCGAGTTCAGGTCGGCGAGTTTGTCGGTGTAAGTCAGCGCGATGTTGCGGGCCGCGAACACCGGCTGCAACTGGCGGAACCGCGCCGCCGGCTGGTGGTGGCCGCTGTCGCCGAGGAAGAGCAGCTTGAGCTTCGGTGGCTCCGCGGCCGAGGCCGCGGCGGCGAACAGGACGACCAGAGACGCGAGTGTGGTCCGCATCGTTACGCTCCTGAGCTTGCTTTCCCTGGGACCGCGGCCGTCCCGGCCGCTCTT
>DASSAT010000418.1:0-5237 GCA_035699305.1 Fimbriiglobus sp.
TTCGTCAGGTACGGGATTAGCGCCCGCAGTCCAGGGGCGAGGACGCGCGTGGCGGTGTTGATCGCCGCCAGCGGCGGGACCAGCCCGACCACCGCCTGCCGGACCGCGTCTACTGTCCGGGCGTTCAGGCCAGCGGTCAGCGTGCGGATGAGTTGCAAGTCGGGCCGGGCGGCGAGGCCGACCCGCACGGCCTGTTCCGGGTCGAGCGGCTCCGGCGTGACGACGATCTGGTCTGTCGGCAAGAGCGGACCAGGGAGGTAGTCGAGTCCGGTGAGTGCCTTCAGCTCGGTGTTCAGGCGACGGATGCCCGCGCGGAGCTTCGCGCGGTCGGCCCGGAGCTGGACCTGTTGTCGCCGTAGGGTGAGGAACTGCCCAGTCTCCGGCACGCCCAGTTCGATGGTCACTTCCCCGGCGCGGACCAACTCATCGACTTCCGCCTGACTCTCGACCAGCACGTCGGAGAGGAGTTCTGCTTCGAGCAGTTGGTAGTACAGGTCCAGCGCGGCCGCGGCGTTGCGCAGGCGCGCCTCGCGGCTTGCCTGGGCGGCGGCCGCCTCGCGGAGGTCGTCCGCCGCGTGCGGGATGCCGTCGAGGAGCCGGCGCCGCTGGCCCGTTGCCGCCGCGTCGATCAGCCGGCCAGCCGACGAGTTGGCGCAGGCAAGCCGGTGGCATTCCTCGGCAGTCAGCCGGTGGTACGGGCCGGGTGGGGCGGTCTGGGCGAGCGACGTCGGGTCGGTAGTAAGCCGGGAGACGTCGATTGGGGCACGCTTACGCACGACGGGGGGCGGTTCGACCGGCGCGGGCGTCGGGCGCGGCGCGTCCATCCCGTGGCAGCCGACGGTCGCCGCGGCGAGCAGCAGCACGAGCGGGCTACGGGTGCGCATTCCGACCGACCCCCGGGGCGCAATCGCCATCCTCGGAGTTATCGGCAGGGTCGGACTGGGACTTTCCCGGAAGTTGGGGGAATGGGTTAAAGTTGCGGTCCCAGGTTACTTCGCCAGCGTCGCCGGCAGGCCGTACTCGCAGGTCTTCGGCGGCGCCACCCCGAGGAAGTCGGCCACGATCGGGCAGGCCTGCTGCGGCGCCACCTTCTCGGTCCGCCTCCCGCCGGGGACGCCGGGGCCGTAGACCAGCAGCGGGACGTGCGTGTCGTACTCGTGCGGGGTGCCGTGCGACGTGCCGGTGACGTAGGTCGAGAGCAGGTAGTACGGCTTGAGCACCACCACCAGGTCGCCCGCCCGGTCCGCGTAGTACGACTTCCGCATCGCCGCCAGCACCGCGTCGCCGCCCGCGTCCCCGCGCAGCTGCTTGGCCGTGTACACCCGGTACACCCCGTCCTGGTGGCGCGCCCAGTCCGCGAGCTTCGCCGCCGCGTCGTCGGGGTCGATCCCGTTCGCCCGCAGCAGCCGATGGTTCAGGTAGACGTACGGCGCGACGACCGCCTCGATCCACAGGCTGCGGTCCTTCTTACCGCCGGCCGGCGCCCCGTAGGCGTCGCGCAGCACCCGCTCCGCCCCGAGCAACAGCTTCGACGGCGACACGCGCCGGGCGTCCAGCCCCTTCGCCGCCGACACTTCCGGGTTCGGGCAGGCCCCGTGGTCGGCGGTGACGACGAACGAGTAGTTCCCCTTGCCGACCTTGGCATCGAGATACGCCAGGAAGTCGGCGATCAGGGCGTCCGACCGCAGGGTGACGTCGAGCACCTCCTGCGAGTCCGGCCCCCAGGCGTGGCCGATCAGGTCGTTTGACGAAAAGCTCACCGTCAGCAGGTCCGGCACGTCGTCCTGGCCCAACTTCTCCGCCTCGATGCACGCCTTGGCGAACGTCAACAGGAGTTCGTTGCCGTAGGGCGAGGTGGCCATCGCCTCGTAGTACGTCTTGCCGATCTTGTCCTTGCCGCCGGTGGTCGGGTGCGGGAACGTTTTTCCCTGCGCCTTGCCCGTACCCTCGCCGGGGCCGTCGTCGGGGCCGCTGAACTTCGCGTAGTCGAGGTCGGTGCGGAACCGGGTCCAGTCCTTGCCGAAGTAGCTCTCGGCCTTGCCGGACTTGTTGAAGGCGTCCACCCACGCGGGGAGGGCGTCGCGGTAGTACGTCGAGGTGACGAACCGGCCGTCGAACCAGTACGCCCCGTCCGACTTGTGCCCGGACGGGAAGATGGCGGACCGGTCCTTCAGCGACACCCCGAACACCTTCCCCCGGCTGCCGACCGCGTCTTTGAAGGCGTCGGCCAGGGTCGGGGCGAGCAGCCGGTCGGGGTTGCCGCCGTCGGGCTGCTTGCGCCGCTTGGCGTCGAGCGGCGCCTCGGCCGGGGCGGACGTCGGGACGGGCGGGACGATCCGGTAGCGGTCGGAGGCGGCGCAGTAGAGCGTCTTGCCGGTCGCGCGGTCGTACCAGTTGTTGCTGAAGATGCCGTGCCGGTCGCCGGAGCACCCGGCCAGCACCGAGGCGTGCCCCGGGCCGGTGGTGGTGATGCCGTGGGGGTAGTGGCAGTCGGCGAACCACGCGCCCTCGGTCTGGAGGCGCTTGAACCCGCCCTCGCCGAAGAGCGGCCGCCACCGTTCCACGTAGTCGCCGCGCATCTGGTCGAAGAAGGCGACCACGGCGAGCTTCACCTTCGGCGGCCCGGCGACGGCGAGCGGCGCGGACAGGGACAGGGCGGTCAGACCGAGGAGGAGTCGGGACATGGTGAGGACCGGTGTGGGTCGGCGGGTGGGGTGGGTCGCGGGGCACTCCGTGCGAGTACCCGTGTGCCATCGTAACAGAAAACTCGTGGCCAGCCGGGCATCAGTCGCCGCGCAGCTTCAGCCCGTACTGCGTCAGCTTCTCCTTGACCTCGTTGAGCGAGGTGATGCCGAAGTTCTTCGCCTCCAGCAACTCGTCGGAGGTGCGGATCACCAACTCGCCGAGCGTGGTGATGTTCAGCCGGTTCATGCACTTGCGGGCGCGGACCGACAGGTTCAGCTCGCTGACCGGCTTGTTCAGGGTCGCCTGCTCCTCCGGCGACAGGTTCGGCTGCGGCCGGTAGCGGAACTCGTACTGCTGCCCCTGTTCCAGCGACTGCCCGATCCGCAAGCCCTTCTGGCCCATGATGGCTTTGATTTCTTCCAGCGAGGTCTCGCCGAAGTTCTTGCTCGCCAGCAGTTGCGACTCGGTGACGCGGGTCAGGTCGCCGAGCGACTTGATGTTCATCCGCTTGAGGCAGTTGCGGCTGCGGACCGACAGCTCGAAGTCGGTGATCGGCACCTCCATCACCTGGCGGAACTGGAGGCTGACCTGCTCGTCCTCCGGCGAGTAGTACATGGTCAGGGACGCCTCGGCGTCCTTGGCGAACAGCCGCGCCCGGTCGTCGAGCGGGTCGGACTTCTGCAAGCGGCGGTAGCACTCGGCCGCGCGGTCGAACTGGCCGTTGTCCTCGTAGAGCACCCCGAGGTTGTACAGCACGCCCTTGCCGACCGGCGGGTGCTTGAGGCACTTCTCGTAGTAGCCGATCGCCTCGTGGTCGTTGCCGGCGAGATCGTTGAGGAACCCGAGCCGGAACAGCGCCCCGGTGTGCGACGGGTCGAGTTCGACGGCCCGCTCGTAGCTGCGGGCGGCCCGGGGCGTGTCCCCCTCGGCCTCGGCGACGCCCCCCTCCTGGGAGTGGAACTCGGCGTTGTGGGCGGCCATGTCCTTGAGCCGGGCGAGGATCGCCTTGGCCTCGCCGAGGCTGCCCTGCTGGCGGAGCACCCCGGCCCGCTGGAGCTGCACCTGCTGGGCGGCGTACCCGGACTTCTCGGCCTTGTCGAACGCCTTGAGGGCGTCGTCGGCCTGGCCGCGGAGGGCGTAGGCCCGGCCGAGGAAGAACGCGGCCAGCGGCCCGTCGGACTGCTTGAGGTGTTCGATCGCCACGTCCAGGTGGCCGAGGTAGAACTGGACGACGCCGAGCTTGAGGTGCAGCTTCTTCTGCTGCGGCCCGGCGGCGGCGGCGAGCCGCTTGGCCAGGGTGTCGTTGATCTCGCGGAGGGCGCGGACCTGCTGACCGCCCTGGGACAGCCCCTCGCGGAGCTTGGAGACCATGGAGCCTTCGAACTCCTCGCGCTCCACGAGCAGGGCGCGCAGGTCGATCATCGTCTCGGTCATGTGCGAGCTACCTTTGCCGGGCCTTGCCGCGCGTCGGCCGAGCGCGCGAGAGCCGGCCGTCCAGGTGCGGGCCGAAGAAAGGAACTATAGTGGGCGGACGGGTCGCCCGGCAAGGGCGCCTCCCGGCGGCAGCCGCGGCGCCGGCGTATCGAGGCGCCGGAACCGACCGGGGGCCGCGAACCCCGTCCGGCGGTTCGCGGCCCCGATGGTAACACAGTCGCCGACCCACGGCCCGGGGGGTCAGGGCGCCAGAGCGCCACTTTTTGGGGGTGCCGGTTTGGCGCTCTGACCCCGTCGTTCAGCCGTCGCCTCAACCGGTGGGGGTCAGGCGGGCAGATTGCCACTTCTGGATATGGCAATGTGGCCATCTGATCCGGGTACGACCGTCCCGGTTTCCGTCGCATGGGCCAGGGCGCCACTATCTCCAGTTGCCGGCTTGGCGCCCGGGGTGGTCAACAGCTGGCCGGTCGCCCGCCGTCTCTTGAAACTGTGCATCGGCACACTGATCCGGTCAAGCCTCCCTCGGTGGGTCGGCGCTCGCTGTGCAGAGTACCGACCTACCGGCCAAGTCGAGAGCGATCAACCTCGAACCCCCACAACAGGCCGACCGGGTCGTCCGCGTCCGACGCCTCGGCGTGGCGGGCCGGTGTGACGAGGACTTCCCCGCCCGGCTTGCCTGCCCGGTGCATGTCAACGCTCGGGTCCACGACAGTGATCGCCTGGGATTCCTGAGCGGTCCGTCGGGTCTCCATGACCGTCGGATCGGACGGGGTCGGCGTTTCCTCGTGCGTAGCCGTGGAGGGGGCCATCATTTGTCCGATGGCGGGGGCACTGTCGCCCACGAACCGGGCGACAAGAATGTCGAATTCGGTGGAACGCTTGCTGACCACCCGTGTCCAGGTTCCGACGGCGACGATCCGGCCGTCGGGCTGTAGGGCTACGTCGTTGAACTCATCGCGACTCGTGGAGAAGCTCCGCACCGCCAACCCGCCCGGGGCGAACGACGGGTCGAGCGTCCCTTGCGGCGTCAGACGAGCGATCAAGCTGTCCCGATCTGCGTTCATCTGATGATAGCCTATGACTAGGAGCGACCCGTCGGCCGCGACCGCCAATCCTGA
>DASSAT010000419.1:0-6561 GCA_035699305.1 Fimbriiglobus sp.
TTTCCCGAGTACCTTGCCCTTCGTGTGACAAGAGCGGCCGGGACGGCCGCGGTCCCAGGGTCGGCCGCTCCTCCCAGGAACTCCGTCGGGTCGCTATCTCATACCACGGCGAGCAAAACGTGGACCCAGGCGGTCCGATTCCGGGGAAGGGGCGGTATGTCCGATCCGACACGGCAACAGGTCCTGGCCCGGGCCGGGACGGTGGTGGTGAAGGTCGGCACCAACGTGCTCGCCGATGCGGGCGGGTTGCTCGACCGCGACCGCATCCGGTCGCTCGCCGACCAGCTCCAGCGGGTCCGGGCGGCCGGCCGGCGGGTGGCGCTGGTCAGCTCCGGGGCAATCGCGGCCGGTGTCGGCAAGCTCCGCCTCGGCCGGCGGCCCGCCGACCTGCCACACCTCCAGGCGTGCGCCGCGGTCGGCCAGTCCGCCCTCATGCAACTCTACCAGGAAATCCTAGCACCGTCCGGCGTCCCCGTCGGGCAGCTTCTCCTGACTGCCGGCGATTTCGACAGCCGGGCGAGATACCTGAACGTCCGCAACACCATCCTGACCCTGTTCGAGTACGGCTGCCTGCCGGTCATCAACGAGAACGACACCGTCAGCGTCGCCGAGATCAAGTTCGGCGACAACGACCACCTCGCCGCGATGGTCGCCAACCTGCTCCAGGCGCCACTGTTGGTCCTGCTGACCAACGTGGACGGCCTGTTCACCGCCGACCCGCGAGTCGATCCCGCGGCGCAACTCGTACCGACCGTACCGCACATCGACCGCACGATCACCGAACTGGCCGCCACCACCCGCAGCGCGATGGGCACCGGCGGGATGCGGAGCAAGCTGCGGGCGGCCCGGGACGCCACCGCCGCGGGCGGGGCCGTGGTCGTGGCCAACGGCTCGGCGGACGGCATCCTCGACAAGGTCTTCGCGGGCGAGTCGGTCGGCACCCTCTTCCTGCCGGGCGGCGAGGCGATGTCGGCCTGGAAGCGCTGGCTCGGCTACACCGCCCGGCCGCGGGGCGTCCTGACCGTGGATGCCGGCGCCCGCAGGGCGGTCGTCGGCCAGGGGGCCAGCCTGCTACCGGTCGGCGTCCGGGCGGTCAAGGGCGAGTTCGGAAAGGGCGACGTGGTCTCCATATGCGACGCGGACGGTCACGAGGTCGGCCGGGGGCTGGTCAACTACTCCGCACCGGACGCCATCAAGATCGCCAGCCTGAGTACCGAGCAGGTCACGGCGAAGCTCGGGAAACTGCCCTACGCCGAAATGGTCCATCGGGACAACCTCGTCGTGACGGTTTAGGCAGGGTGGTGGGGTGGTGGGGTGGTGAGGTGTGGGGTCATGGCATCAATCTTTTCACCACCTCACCACCTCGCCACCTCGCCACCTCGCCACCTCGCCACCCCTGTTAGAATGCGGGTGGCCCGTCGTCATGGTGTCAGACGGGCGAGCGGAGGTAGCCCGGCCCCTGGCCGGGGTAAGCAGGCCAGACGATGAAGCCCCAGCGGGCGGCCGGCCCTCGCCGCGACGAGTTCGACGCGCTCTACCGGCAACACAGCCGGGAGGTGTGGGCGTTGGCCTACGGCCGCTGGACGGACGCCGATCTGGCGATGGACATCACCCACGAGGCGTTCCTGCGGCTCTGGCGGCAGTTCGAGGACGGGGACGAGATTCAGAACCCCCGGGCCTGGCTGCTGCGGGTCGCCCGCAACCTGGCCGAGGACCACGCGAAGAGTGCGTTCCGCCGCAACGGGACGCAGCCGCCGGAGTTGATGAACGGGGTCGGCTCGACCGCCCCGCCGCCACTGGACAAGCTGGTACGGGATGAAGCGTTCGCGCAGATTCGGGCACTCCTGGAGGAGTTGCCGCCGGCCGACCGGGAGGTCTTGACCTTCCGCTACGCGCTAGATTACGACGCCCCGACCATTGCGGAATTGCTCGGGATCAATGTCACCGCCGTTCACATGCGGCTGAGCCGGGCCAGGCAGCGACTGGCCGAGCGGCTCGCCGCCCAGGGAGTACAGAAGCCGTCATGACACACGGGACCCCTCTGCCGGGCCAGCCCGCCGGGCCGGACGAACTCGACCGGCTGTTCTCGGCGTACTTTAAGCACCAGCTTCCGAAACACTGGCCGGCGTTCGACCCGGGGCCGTCGGCCGAGCCGGTCGGTCCGCGGGCGGCCGGCGGCTTGGGCCGCAGTCGGGCCACCCTGGCGGTGTCGGTCGCGGTGCTGTTGGGCGTTGGCCTGTACCTGTCGTCTGGCCCGCGTCCGCTGCCGACGGCGAACGAGTCGCAGCCGGGCGGCCCAGGTTTGCTCCAGGGCGCCACCGCGAAAGGCGACCTGTCGAGACTGCACATAACCCCCGATACGGGCAAGGAGACGCGCTCGCCCTGAGCCGAGTTGAAGTTGTCCCACACCGGCCGCCGGCCCTCGGGATCGGCGGCCGGTGTCGGTTTTCGGTGGCTGGGCAAGCGGCGTGGGTTTGATCGGGCGAGAGTGCGGTTGTGTTTCGGGGGACGTTGGACTATAATCTCCCCAAGTCGATGGCAAATCTCCCGAAATCACCGAAGGTACCGATGGAGTCCCTGGTTTCCCCCGAAGTTGACAGCCTTTCCTGGCCAGACGAAGACCCGCCTGCCCAACTCAGCACCGACCCGCCCCCGGCCGACGACGCAGTAGAAGCCGACTCGCACGGCGTCCCGACGATCGCCGTCCCCGATGCCGAGCCGGTCCGGTTCGCCGATATGGAGCTGATCCGCCCGCTGGCGGAGGCGATCGGGCAGGCCGGCTACCAGACCTGCACCCCGGTCCAGGCCGCGGTCATCCCGCTGGCGATGCGCGGTCGGGACGTGATCGGCCAGGCACAGACCGGGACCGGCAAGACCGCGGCGTTCCTGATCCCGTTCATGAACCGGTGGCGGCCGCACAAGCTCAAGGGCCCGATCGGGCTGGTCATGTGCCCGACCCGGGAGTTGGCGTTGCAGGTATCGAAGGAGGCGGAAAAGCTCGCCCCGAGCCAGCGGTTCCGTACGGTCGCCGTGTACGGCGGCGCGCGGATGGGCCGGCAACTGGAAGGACTTGCCCGCGGCTGCGACCTGGTCGTCGGCACTCCGGGCCGGATGCTCGACCACCTCCGCCGCGGGTCGATGTCGCTGGACAACGTCCGCTACGTCGTCCTCGACGAGGCCGACCGGATGCTCGACATCGGGTTCCGCCCGGACATCGAGCGCATCCTCCGCCGCTGCCCGTCCGTGCGGCAGACGCTCCTGATGTCGGCCACGGTGCCGGACTCGATCAAGCGGCTGGTCAACCGCTACATGGTCGATCCGACACACCTGAACCTGTCGCCGGGCACCCTGACGGTGGACAAGATTCGGCAAACGTTCATCACCGTGGACGAGGAGAAGAAGTTCGACCTGCTCGTGAAGGTGATCGAGCGGGAGCAACCGCGGCAGTGCCTGATCTTCGTCGAGCGCAAGCGCTGGGCGGACAACCTGTATAAGCGGCTCAGCCGGGCGGTGAAGGGAGCGTCGGTGATCCACGGCGACCTGCCACAGAGCCACCGCGAGAAGATCATGGCCGGGTTCCGGGCGGGGAAGGTCCATCACCTGATCGCTACCGACGTGGCCAGCCGCGGGATCGACGTGCTGGGCATCTCGCACGTCATCAACTACGACCTGCCGATGGACATTGATGCCTACGTCCACCGGATCGGCCGGACCGGGCGGATCGGCCGGGACGGGGTGGCGATCTCGTTCGTGACCCCGGAGCAGGGCGGCCACCTGACCGAGATCGAGAAGACGATCAACCGGCTGATCGACGAGGACAAGGTCGAGGGGTTCGAGGCGTACACGCCGCGCAAGCGGATCGAGCCGACCCCGACGGCCAACGGCGAGCCCGCTCCGGCCGCCGAGGAGCCGCCCGCGCCGCCGCGGAAGGCGGTGTACGGCAAGTTCGTCCGCAAGTACAGCAGCCGACTGTAGGCTCCTCCCTGGGACCGCGGCCGTCCCGGCCGCTCTTGCCCCGCGAGTCGGGGCATATGACGACTGCTGATCGCCCCCTCCCGTGTGTAGCAAGAGCGGCCGGGACGGCCGCGGTCCCAGGGGAGTCACCCCATCCCGCGCAAGCTGCCGTGCCGAATCCCGTCCGTTGACAGGCGTGCTCCCCTCGGTTACACCCAGAGCATGACCCGACGGTCCGCGATCACCGGCACTCTACTCGGACTGGCCCTCTTACTCAGCACAGCCAACACCGGCTGCGCTCAGACTCGGCCGTTCTTCCCCCGGCGGAAGGCGCCGAAGCCGCCGCCCGCCACGGTGCCGGAGGACCCGCCCGTCCGGCGCAACCCGATCGTGCAGGCCGCCCACCAGGAGCCGGCCGAGCCGCAGTCCGCCCGCCGGCCGCGGAACGTCCTCGCCCTCTCCGGCGGCGGCTCCTACGGGGCGTTCACCGCCGGCGTCCTCACCGGCTGGACGCGGACGGACAAGCGGCCCGAGTTCGACGTTGTGACCGGCGTCAGCACCGGCGCCCTGATCGCCCCGTTCGCGTTCCTCGGGCCGAAGTACGACCCCGATCTGAAGAAGGCGTACACGGAGCTGCGCCACAAGGACGTGTTCGCCCTGCGGGCCGTGGCGACCATCCCGTTCCGCGACGCGGTCGCGTCGTCCGCCGGCCTCCGCAAGATGGTCGAGGCGGGGATGACCGACGCGGTCGTGGCCGCCCTCGCGGCCGAGCACCGGAAGGGCCGCCGGCTGTACGTTAGCACGACCCAGCTGAACACCCGCAAGACGGTGGTCTGGGACCTGGGCGGGATCGCCGTTCAGGGCGGCGACCGCGCCCGCCGGCTCATCTGCGACGTGCTGGTCGCCTCGTGCGCGATCCCGGGCGTCTTCCCGCCGGTGCCGATCGCGTCCGAGGCGGGGCGCCCCGAACTGCACGTGGACGGCGGCGTCACCGCGACGATCTTCGTGCCGGCGCAGGTGCTCTCAGCCGCCAAGGCCAAGCCCGGCGACGCCCCCGCGAACCTGTACGTGATCGTGGCCGGCAAGTACTTCTCCGAGGTGGCCCCGGTGCGGCCGCGACTGATCGGCGTGCTCAAGGCGTCCGGCGGGGCGATGCTGCGGGCCAACTACCGCAAGGATGTGACGAACCTGTACCTCAGTTCGAAGCTAGCCGGCGTGGCGTTCCACTCGCTGGCCCTGCGGCAGGACTTCGAGATCGAGGAGACGAGCATCGACTTCGACCAGGCGACGATGCACAAGCTCTACGTCGAGGGAGTCAAGGCCGGGGTGGCCGGCCCGGCCTGGGACACCACCCCACCCGACGGCGGTCCCGGCGAGCCCGACGACATCCGCACCGGCCCGCGATGGCGAGGCGACCGAGACTGAAGAGGAACGAACCACAGAGTCACAGAGGACACAGAGGGAAGAAACACAGAGCAGACAACAAACAGGGTTGAAGACAGAAGAAGAGACTGCTTTGTCTTCTGCCTTGAACCCTGTTTTCTCTCGGTGTTTCTTCCCTCTGTGTCCTCTGTGACTCTGTGGTTCGTTCTCTTCGCGACCGAATTGGTGTTTCCACACGCGATGCTCCGGGGGTACACTTTCCGCCACGGACGGCCCCACCCCCGACACGGAGCGTCGCATGCTCACCCTGACCCGCCGCATCCGGTCCCGGCTCTCCCTGGTTCGCACCCGCCGCCGGCTCGGCGACCGCCGGGCGCTGGCCGACCGGTTCCTCGCTATCGCGGACAACCCCGAGTTGGCCCCGTCGCCGAACGGCAACTTCTGGTTCATGGCCATGCCGCTGCCGGACGGCCGGCGGGTCGTCGGCGTCAGCCCGGACGTCAACCGCGAGCAGAAGCTCTGGGCGTCCTGCTTCGGCGCCGACCGCGACTGCCTGGCCGGCAAGCGGGTGCTCGACGTCGGGGCCAACGACGGGTTCTTCTCGATCGCGGCGGCGCTGTGCGGGGCAAAGTCTGTCCACTCGGTCAACACCGGCGACCTGATCCACGGCACCTACCCCGCGAACCTGCGGTTTGCCGGCGGGCTGTGGGGCGTCCGCCCCCGCGTGACCGTCGGCGACTTCCAGGACCTGCCGGCCAACGGGCCGGAGTACGACGCGATCCTGTTCTTCGGCGTCTTCTACCACCTGGAGAACGTCTACGGCGGGTTGCGGGTGCTGGATCGCGTCCTGGCCGCGGGCGGGACGATCTTCCTGGAGACGCAGGTGACGAAGGTCGAGTCCGACCTGCCAGTGCTGGAGGTGGCCAGCGACGCCTACCCGACGACGGTGCCGCAGATCCACTGCACCATCGGGACGTGCGGCAACAGCAACTACCTGCTGCCCAACCCGGCCGCGGTCCGGGCGCTGGCCGAGACGTTCGGCCTGCGGGCCGCCGCGCTGCCCGACAACCCCTATGAAGCTGACTTCGGCGGCGTCGGCCGTCGCCGGCTGTTCGCGCTGACCCGCCCCGCCGACCGGCCGCCGCCGCCGAAGGGCTGATGCTGCCCAGGTGTCCAGTCGTGTCAGCTCTTGTAGGGTGGGTCGAGTCTGCGAGGCCCACCGGT
>DASSAT010000420.1:0-2346 GCA_035699305.1 Fimbriiglobus sp.
CTCCCCCCCAAGGGGGGAGGGAACAGGAGCGCCGCCGAAACCCGCCGCGGGTGGAACTCCCCGAGCTAGAATGGGTTGAAGTGACAGGCCACCGCCCGGAGGTCCGCCGTCCATGCCCGCGAAGGTCCGAGCGACGTGCCCCGGCTGTCAGACGGTGCTGCGCATCCCCGCCGCATGGGCGGACCGCACGGTGAAGTGCAAGAAGTGCGGGGCCGTTGTCCGCGGCCGGCCAAAGGCGGAGGCCACGCAATCGGCGAAGCCGGTCGTCGCCACCCCGGTCGCGCCGCCGCCGGCGCCGGACCTGCCCGTCGCCAGGGCGGTGTCCGCCGCGCCGCCGGAGTTCGTCCCGACGCCGATCGCTTACGCGCAGCCAGATTACGTCAACCCGGCCCTCGACTTCGACCTCCCGCCCGTTCCCGCGCGCTACCGCCGGCGCTCCGGCGTCGGCAAGTACCTGGGCGCGGCGTTCGCCCTGCTGCTGCTCGGCGCGCTGGCCGCGGGAGTATACTTCGCGTTCCCGTACCTGAAGCAGTACCGCGATCAGCACCTGGCGAACATCCGGCCCCAGGAGCCGGCCCCGGTCCAGGCCGAGCCGACGCCCGACCCGACCCCGGCGGCCTACGCCCCGTTCCCGCGGCGGATGCTGGTGATGCACGCCAGCAAGTACCTGTACTGCAACGGGCTGGCCGCGGGCAATCAGGAGCAGTCCCCGGATCGCGTCACCGAGTTGGCCCGCCGGCTGGCGTTCGAGTGGCGGGTGCCGCGCGACGCGGGCGACAACCAGCTCTACGTCCTCAGCGACACCGCCGCACGAGACGCCCGGCCGATGCTGCGGTCGATCGTCATGGACACGTACAAGCTCTTCTGCGAGACGAGCCGTCCCGAGGACCGGGTGGTCCTCTACTTCGGCGGGCACGCGGCCGCCCGGGACGGCAAGGCGTACCTCGTCCCGACCGACGGCGACCTCGACGACCCGGCCACCCTGATCCCGCTCGACGACTTCTGGGCGACGGTGACGGACTGCAAGGCCCGACAGAAGGTGATCGTCTTCGACGTGTGTCGGCTCAACGAGGACGGCGACACGCTCCGCCCCGGCAGCGAGCCGATGACACCGGAGCTGGAGAAGGCGTTGCTTGCCGCCCCGCCGGGCGTGCAGGTCGTCCTCACCTGCGCGGCCGGGCAGAACGCCCTGGAGTTCCGCCGCCCGCCGCGCGACTGGCCCGACGTGGCCGGCAGTCTGTTTTTGAGCGCCTTGAAACAAGTCGCGGACAAGGGGACCGCGGTGAGCGGTGAGCGATCAGCGGTGAGCGGTGAGCAAGAGAAAACCTCTTCCGGCTCACCGCTCACCGCTCACCGCTCACCGCTCCCGCAAGACCCACTGCCGATCGCCCGCTGGGTCGAGGCGGCGCGAACACAGATGAAAGAGATCGCCGCGGCCACGGGCCAACCCCCGCCGACGCCGAAGACTGCCGGCACCGAACCGCCGAGCGCCATCTCTCGAAACCTGGACAATCCACCGGCTGCGCGGTTCACATTCCCTATCCCGCCGAAGGGGGTCGCGCCGGCGGAGGTGGCCGAGATCGTGAACCGGATCGCGCTGCCGCCTCTGCGGGCCAACCGGTCCACGACGGACAAGGAGGCGCCGCTGGACGCGCTCGTCCCGTTCACCGAGGCGGCGATGGCGGGCTACCGGCCCGACCAGATCAGCGACCGGGACGTCCGCGACGAGCCGGAGAAGTACCCGGTCCGCAAGGCGGCTCTGGACACCCTGATGGTGCTCAAGGACTCGTGGGACCGGCTCGGCAAGTCGGGCGTCATCGACCAGTTCCCCGGTGAGACGAACGACGCGGTGAAGAAGTTGATCGCCGCCGAGCAGGAGGCCCCGGCCCTGATCGGCCTGAAGCTGCGGGACCGGGTCAAGGCGATGGAGCCGCTCGTGAGCCAACTCGGGGAGGAAAAGTCGAAGTACTGGCAGGCGACGTTCCTGTACGCCCTGGCCCAGGCGAAGGCCCGGCAGGCGTTCATCGAGGAGTACAACTACGCCCTCGCCAACATCCGCACGGACACTTTGCCAGATCGAGGCAAGGGGACTGTTGGGTTGCAGCTCGTCTCCGTCGTGAAGATGAAGAGCAAGAAGGACATCCGGGAGGTCGCCGAGTCGGCGCGGGAGCTGTTCGCCCGGATCGTGACGGAGCACAAGGGGACGCCGTGGGCGGTCCAGGCCAAGCGGGACGGGGCAGTCGCGCTCGGGCTGGAGTGGCGGCCGTACAGCGGGCACGGGGCCAGGGATAATACGGGATCGCGTTGATTTTCCTTGTCTTCCTCCCCTCTCCCCGCTGGGGAGAG
>DASSAT010000421.1:0-6969 GCA_035699305.1 Fimbriiglobus sp.
GCTCAACCGCCCGTCTTCGCCCGGAGTGCGTTCGCCCGCTTCGCCGCCGCGGCGGCGTCGGCGGCGCGGCCGGCCTTGAGCAGCATCGCCGCGTAGCTGTCTAGCACCGACGCCAACTCCGGGTTGTCCGGGCCGTACTCCTTCTCCTTGATCGCCACCGCCCGGCGGTAAAGCGGCTCGGCGTCGGCGTACTGCCGCAGGTCGCGGTAGGCGTTCGCCAGGTGGTGCAGCGTCCCGGCGACGCTCGGGTGCCGCGGGCCGGCCGACCGCTCCCGCGCCGCCAGCGCCTTGCGGAAGTAGCCCGCCGCGGACTCGAGGTCGTTCGTCCGGGCGGACAGAAGCCCCAGGTCCTCCAGGGCGGCCGCTGTCCCGGCGTGGTCGGCGCCCAGCACCTTCTGCTTGATCTGGTATGCCCGCTGGAGTTCGCCCTCGGCCTGCTGGCTCCGCTTGCGGCTGACGTGCAGGGTGGCCAGTGCGTGCAGGGTGACTGCGGTTCGCAGGTCGCCAGCGGGGAACGCCTTCTCGCGGATACGCAGCGCCTGCACGAGCAGCGGCTCGGCCGAGGTCGGCCGGCCGGCCAGCAGGTGTAGGCAGCCCATGTCGTGCAGCGCGTCCGCCAACTCGACCTGCTCTTGGGGCGTCTTGCCGGCCGACTTCTCCCGCTGTTCCAGCACGTGACGGAGTGGCAGGTTCGCCTTGGCCGGCTGCTTCAGGGCCAGGTACAGCCGGCCCAGCTCGATCAGGTACGGGATCGCCGCCGGGTCGTTCCGGTTGCCCGACTTCCACTTCAGCTCGACCGCCCGCGCCAGGTGCGGCTCGGCCTTCGCGTCGCGGCCCCACTGCCGGTACATCCGCCCGGCCGCCAGGTGGGCGGCGGCCGCCAGGTCGGCCCGGCCTGGGGCGGTCGGCGTGTCCAGGATTTGGACCTCGCGCTCGCGGAGCGGTTCCGCCTCCTCGTAGCGACCCTGCTCCTCCAGCAGCCCGGCCCGGTTGCCGAGGACCAGCGCCACGCCGACGCCGTTGGCCCCGCGGGCCTTTTCCTCGGCCGCCAGCGCCCGCCGGTAGAGCTGGTCGGCCCGCGAGTAGTCCTTGCGGGCCTGGTACAGGGAGGCCAGCGCGTTCAGCCCGCGGCCGGCATACGGGTCGGCACTGTCGGCCGGCAGCGCGTCGAGCGCCGCCAGCGCCTCGCGGGCGTGCCGGTCAGCGTCCGCGGCCTTCCCCGCCTTCCCGGCGACGAACGCCTGGTAGGACTGGGTCAGCGCGCGGCGGGCGTCGCCGGGTGGGAACCCCTGGGCGTGCGTCAGCGCCTTGGCGAGGTGGTCCCCGGCGGCCGGGTCGCCCTTGCGGGCCAGCCGCCAGCCGGAGTCGGTGAACGCCTTCCACTGGGCCTCCTGGCCGCGGGCAACGGTAGACCCGCCCGCCACGACCAGCCACGCCGCCGCCAGTAGGAGTACGGTCCGCGATCGCATCGTCGGCCCCTCGCGTGTCGGGTTGCCGGTGTGTCGCGCGCCGGCCCCCGTTCCCGACTCTAGCACGGATTTCAGCCGGCGGTGTGGCAGCCCTGGCAGCCGTATCCGAATGTTGACGGGTCGGTTGACCCCATCGGCCGGTGTTCTAAGTTTCGTCAAATAACCCGATCGGGGCCGCCACTTTCCCGGGGCCAGCCGATGATCGACAGCACGCCCTGCCCGGACGCTTCGACCCTGTTCCGCCTGCGGATCGGCCGAATCCCCGACCCACTGGCGACTCAGCTCCGCGAACACCTGGCCACCTGCCCGCGCTGCGCCCGCGCGCCGGGCGGCGCCGGTCCGGCGGGCCACCGGCTCCAGTCGGCACAAGGCGGCGCGCCCGCCGGCGGCCCCACGGCCGTTGTGACACCGCGACCGGTGGGGAGCGGCGCGGGCGGACTGCTGCGGCCGCCGGAGCAGCCGGGCGAACTCGGGCGGCTCGGCGGCTACCGGGTGCTGCGGCTGCTGGGCGAGGACGGTTCGGGGGGCGTTTACGAGGCCGTGCACCCGCGGCAGGGGGTGCGGGTCGCATTGCAGGTGGTCCCGGCCCGGTCGCCGGGGGCCGAGCGCGCCCGGCAGCGGGCACAGAGCAGCGCGGACGGGACCTGCGAGGTCGGGGAGGACAACGGCGCCCTGTTCGTGGCCACAGCCCTGCCCGACGCGCCGTCGGCCGCCCAGGTGGCGCGCGGCCCGCGGTACTGCCCGCGGTGCCTCGGCGACTTGCGCGAGCTGGGCGGCAAGGCGTGGTGCGCCAAGTGTGGGTACTCCTCCGACGACGACGAGCAACCCCAACAAGCCGACCCGGGGCCGAGGGGGGTGCCGTACTGGCTGATCGTGTTTCTGGTCGGGTGCGTCGGCATCGTCGTCGCCACCGCGATGCGTCGGGAGATATTGCCGGCCGGGTCCAAGGCCCAGGTCTGGTGGATCCTGTACGAGGCCGGGTTCGGTCTGCTGGCGTACCTGGTCGGCCACGTCATGGCAGTCGTCCTCACCTTCCGCCACTGGCGGGACGGGGAGCTGTTCAAGTACATCGACCCGCTGACGGCCGGCCGGTACGCGATTGAATTCCTGCCCCGCACGCGATACGCCATCTGCCTGGCCGTCTGGGGGGCGATCGCCTTCCTGTTCGCATTCATCCTGTTCTGGATGAACGACTTCGCCTTCAAAGACAAGAAGGCGAAGCCGAAGACCGTCGTGGCCCACCGCGTCATCACGACCGGCGACGGGGAGGCGCCGCCCGAGGACCCCGAAGCGGGCGACTTCATCCTCTACGGCGACGACGTGATGGCCGAGGACACCAAGATTGACCGCGACGTCGCCCTGTTCGACCCCTACGGCGACCCGGACCCGCCGGAGCGGCAGGAGCCGCCGAACGTCTCCTCGTGCGTGGTGATCGGCTACGTCCCGGACCCGAACGACCCGAACCGCGTGGCCGAGTTGGTCCTCGGCACCCGCGACGCGGACGGCACCATCCGCTACGTCGGGACGGTGGGCAACTTCGCCCGGACCGGCGAGGTGGATCAGGGGGTGTCGCGGGTGAAGGGGCTGACCCCGCTGCTGGAGAAGCCCGGCTACCTGCCGGACGGGCTGAACGTCATCCCGGTTGAGCCGTCGATGACCGCCCGGGTCGGCTACACGGAGCGCGACGCCCAGGGGCAGATGAAGGGTGCCACCCTCAAGGGGTTCAGCAAGCCGGACGCCGCGACGCCATAGCGCGCCGGCCAGAGCGTGCTTCGGGTCTTGAGTGTAGTAGGCACACTCCGTGTGCCGTCTCAGCCAGACGGCACACGGAGTGTGCCTACTACACTGCCGCTACACCAGTCGCCGGGACTCCGTCCGCAGCGCCTCGGCCACGAACGCCAGCATCGGGCCGGCCATCCGGTCGAAGTACGCCCACGAGTGGCCGCCGGCGCTGGTCTCCAGGTCGGCGACGTGCGGGATGCCCAGGGCGGACAGCTTCTCGTCCAGCCGGTCGTTGCCGCGATACCAAATTGTGTCGGCCGGGTCGCAGGCGAACCAGACGTGCGGCGGGTAGCGGTTCGGGTTGATGTGCAGGACCGCCGTGTCCAGCCGGCACCGTTCCCGGCTCTCGTACATCTCGTCGAGCGGTAAGCCCTGACCGTACAGCTCGTGGTAGTCGAACGCCCCGGCCACCGACGCCACGACTGGGAACAGGTCCGGGTACTTGAAACCGAGCCGGACCGCCCCCTGGCCGCCCATGCTGATGCCGACCGCGGCGACCGCCCTTGGCGGGAGGTGCCAGCGGTCGCTCATCCACGGCCGGACGTTGTCCAACAGGTGCCGCTCGGCGGTCAGGGTCGGGTCGAACTCCGGGCAGACGCGGTCGGCCCACCAGGAGCGCATCCCGTGCGGGGCACAGCACGCCAACCCGTGCCGGGCCAACTCGGCGGTGTACGCGGCGTTGTCGGAGGGGAGTTGCAGGGCGTCCGAGTGGACGTGCAGGAACAGCACCGCGGCGCGGGGCCGCTCGTCGCGGGGGGGGTGGAATACGTCGGCGGGCTTGCCGCCGACCGACTCGCGCGACCAGCCGGGGAGCATGGGCACCTCTAGGCGACGCAAGCCCACCCGTTGCCACGGGTGGGCTTGAGGCACCTGTTTTCACCACCTCACCACCTCACCACCTCACTTCTTCTCCAGCTCATCCTTGACCTTGTTCATCTTCCGGGTGACCTCCTTGCGGCGGACCCGGTCGCGCGGAGAGGTGTCCTCGAACTTCAGCGCCTTCTGCCACACCCCGACCGCCTCCTTCTTGCGGTCGAGGGCGACCAGCGCGTCGGCCCAGTGGTCCCAGATTTCGATGTGGTGGCCGACCTCCGGGTCATCCGCCGCCTGCTTGAGGTACTTCAGCGCCTCCTCGTACTTGCCCTGCTTGAACAGGACCCACCCGAGGCTGTCCAGGTAGGCGGCGTTCTCCTTCTTGAGCCGCTGGATGTCGTCGGCGGTCAGGTCCTTGAGCTTCTCCGGGTCCGCCAGCGTCTTCTTGCGGTCCTTGGCGTCCAGCGCCAGCGCCTCGCGGATGAGCTTCTCCGACTCCGCCAGGTTCTTGCCGTTGTCGGCCCAGATGAACCCGAGGTCGTTGTGGTAGGTGGCCTGGTTCGGGTCGTCCTTGTCCTTTATCAACATCTGGAGCTGCTTGGCCGCCTTGTCCACGTCCTTGTTGTCCACGTGCAGCCCGCTGAGCAGGTAGCGGACGTTCCGCTTGATCCGGGTGCGGGTCTCGTCCTTGAGCTCCTTGGCGTCGTCGAGCCGGTCGAGGACGTCCTCGTAGGTGGTGATGGCGTCGTCGATCTTGCCGGCCTCGCGGAGCACCCACCCCTTGAGCTGGAGGAAGTACCACCCGCCCTTGTCGAGCTGGACCAGCCCCTCGGTCATCCGCAGCGCCTCGTCGGTGTCGCCCTGCTTGGCCTTGGCCTGGACCAGCTTCTCCAGCACCATCGGCTTGAAGTTCTCGAACGCCCGGCCGCCGTGGGCGTCCAGCGCCTTGCGGGCCACCGCCTCGACGGTGTCGTACTTCTTCTGGTCCCAGTACAGGTCCCACCACCCCGCGTAGGCGTCGGCCATTTCCTTGCCGTCCTTGGCCTTGGTCGCGAGGTTGACGGCCGTCTCGTAGAACAGCTCGGCCGGCTCGTACGCCTTGAGGATGTGGGCCAACTGCGCCAGCGTCAGGGCGGCGGTGAACTTGAACGGCTTGTCGTCCTTGGCGCCCTTCTGGACCTCGGCCGCGACCCGGACCAGCTTCTTCGCCGCCTCCTTGTCCTTGAGGAGGTCGATCAGCTTCTCCTTGGCCGCGTCGCTGTCCTTGAGGTCGTTGAGCTTAAGGGCGGCCTCCTTGAGGGTGCCGTCGTCGGCGGCCGGGCTGATCCCGATTGTCAGACCTGCCAGAAGGGTGGCTGCGGCGACGAGGGTTCGCAGTCGGAGCGAGATCATGGGACACCTGTCCTGGGTTGTCGGAGGGTCCGGTCCTGACTACCCATTTTACCCGTGCCGCCGACTCCGATCTACGCGGACTTGACCGACCGTGACCCGCAGTCTCCCGGGAGCCGGAATGCACCCGCCCGCCCGCCCGCCGCTGCCGGCCCGGCCGATTGACCGGATCGCCCGGCCGATCCGGCGGTTCCTGGCGGTGCAGTCGGCCAGCGGGGTCGTGCTCGCCGTCTGCACCGTCGCGGCGATGGCCGCGGCCAACTCGTCGTGGGCCGCGGCCTACCACGACTTCTGGGAGACGCACCTGCGGGTCGGGATCGGGCGGCTCACCCTGGACGAGCCGCTGCACTTCTGGGTCAATGACGCCCTGATGGTGTTGTTCTTTTTCGTCGTCGGGCTGGAGATCAAGCGGGAACTGGTGGCCGGCGAACTGAGCACGGCCCAGAAGGCGGCGCTGCCGGTCATCGCCGCAGCGGGCGGGATGGTCGTTCCCGCCGGCATCTACCTGGCGCTCCAGTGGGGGCAGCCTGGGGAGCGCGGCTGGGGCATCCCGATGGCCACGGACATCGCGTTCGTGGTCGGGGTGTTGGCCCTGTTCGGCCCGCGGGTGCCGTTCGGGCTGAAGATCTTCCTCCTGGCCCTGGCGATCGTGGACGACATCGGCGCCATTCTGGTGATCGCGGTCGCGTACAGCAGCAGCCCCAGCGCGCTCGCCCTGGGGCTGGCGGCCGTCGGGTTCGCGCTTATCGTCGGGCTGAACCGGCTCGGGGTGCGGGCGGTGCCGGTCTACGTCGTCGTCGGGGCCGGCATCTGGTTGGCGGTGCTGAAGTCCGGCGTCCATCCAACGGTGGCGGGGGTGCTGCTGGGGCTGCTGACGCCGGCGTCCGTGTGGGTCGGACGGCCGGTGCTCCGCGATGCGATCGCCGACGTGCTGCTGCGGGTGACGGAGGACAACGAGTACGAGGCCGAGGACGCCGACTTCCGCCGGCTGGAGTTCGCCGCCCGGGAGTCGCTTTCGCCGCTGGAGCGGCTGGAGACGGCCCTGCACCCGTGGGTCGGGTTCGTCATCATGCCGATCTTCGCGCTGGCCAACGCCGGGGTCACGCTGCGGGTGGCCGGGTTCGCCGAGCCGCCGGCGCTGGCGGTCGCCGCCGGGTTGGTGGTCGGCAAGCCGGTCGGCATCGTCGGGTTCAGCTACCTGGCGGTGCGGCTGGGGCTAGCGGCGTTGCCGGCCGGGGTGGGCTGGCGGCTGCTGGTCGGGGCCGGGTGCCTGGGCGGGATCGGGTTCACGATGTCGCTGTTCGTCGCCGGGCTGGCGTTCCCCGGGCGGCCGGACCTGCTCGACGACGGCAAGGTCGGCATCATCCTCGGGTCACTGACCAGCGCCGTCCTGGGGAGCGGGTTACTGCTCGGACTGCTGAAGAAGACATAAGAGTATTCACCGCAGAGGGCGCGGAGGGCGTAGAGAGAAGACAACAGAGTTGAGTTCTGAAAACCATCTTCCTGTCTTCTCTCT
>DASSAT010000422.1:0-2825 GCA_035699305.1 Fimbriiglobus sp.
CGGGCTGAAGACAGGACCGTCACATCACCAGCATTTCAACCGCGCACCCCAAGGGGAGAGGGGGGAATGACCCCGCGCCTTCACTCCTTCAGAAGCGCCGCCACCGTCTCTTTTAGCCGGGCGAACTCCGCGTTGAACCGCGACCCGTCCACATCGCTCGGCCCCTGGTAGCCATCGAAGAAGCTGCGGACCCGGCCCGCCTTGTCGATCACCACCAGCCGGGTGCTGTGGTCGAACTCCTGCCCGGCCGGCGGGTTCGGGTCGGTGCTGCGGCTGACCCCGAGCTTGAAACCTTCCTTCGCCAGCCGATGGATCTCCTTCTCCTTACCGGTCAGGAACAGCCAGTGGTCCGGGTGGGCGCGGTAGCGGTCGGCGTACTTCCTCAGCTCGTCCGGGGTGTCGCGGTCCGGGTCCACGGTGAACGTGACCAGCCGCAGGTCGGGCGTGTTCGCCAGGTCCAACTCGCTCTGGAGGCGGGCGACGGTGGCGGTGACGCTCGGGCACGGGCCGCTACAGCGGGTGAAGACGAACGACGCCACCCACACCTTGCCCTTGAGGTCGGCGTCGGAGACGGGCCGGCCGGACCGCTCGGTCAGCGCGAATGGCACCACCTGGAAGGCGTCCACCGGGGCCGGCTCGGGCGTGGTCTTCTTCCACGGCAAGGGCAAGACGATCGCGGCGACGAAGCTCGCCACGGCGATCGTGAGGAGCACCGGCAGTGCCCACCTAGACAGCCGGCTCGTCCGCGTGATGTTGTCCGTCGCCATGTCACCCTCACTCTTCCGTAGGGTGGGTCAAGCCCGGCTTTGCGGGCGCCGACCCACCACGCCCGCCCGGTGGGTCGGCGCCCGCAAAGCGACGCTTGACCCACCCTACGAGAAGTACCGCGGCAAAACACCGTCCACGACCAGAAGCCCCATCACCCCGAGCAGGTACACCAACGACCCGCGCAGCACCGTCCGCGCCGTCTGCTGACTCCGCACCCGGGCGAACCGCACGCACCGCGCCAGGAACCACGCCCCCAGCGGCATTGCCCCGGCCAGGTACAGCCAGCCCGCCGCGCCGATGGCGAACGGGGCCGCCGTCACCGCCAGCAGCACTCCGGCGGTCAGCGCCGTCGCCCACCCGGTCAACCGGCCGTCGGCGTGGTCCGCCACCGGCAGCATCCGCATCCCGCCGCGGGCGTAGTCGTCCCGGTACAGCCAGGCGATCGAGTAGAAGTGCGGCAGCTGCCAGACGAAGAGAATCGCAAAGAGAACCCACCCCTCGGCCACGACCGTGCCGTTGGCGGCGCACCAGCCGATCAGCGGCGGCAGCGCCCCCGGCACCGCCCCGACCACCGTGTTCCAGGTGGTCACGCGCTTCAGCGGTGTGTAGACGCCGACGTATAGCGTGAACGTCAGGGCGGCGACGATCGCCGCGGCTGGCGTCGGCAGCGTATAAGCGAGGTACGCGACCCCGCCGAACGCCAGCACCAGGCCGAGGGCGAACGCCTCCGCCGGTGAAACCCGGCCGGCCGGCAGCGCCCGCTCGGCGGTGCGGCGCATCTTCGCGTCGGCGCGTCGCTCCAGCCAGCAGTTCAGGTAGCTGCCGCCGGCCGCGACCAACCCGGCGCCGACAAGGGTGTGCAGCAGGTGGTCGGCCCGGAACCCCGGCGCCGCCCCGAGCAGGTAGCCGACCGCCACCGTGACCAGGGCCATTGCCCCGATCTTCGGCTTGGACAGCTCGAAGTAGTCGGCCAGCCTCGTCCGCGGCAGGGAGACGGCGGGTAGTCGGGTCGTTTCCACGGTGGCCATCGGCGGGGTTCTCGGTACTCGTTCAGTGTAGTAGGCACACTCCGTGTGCCGTTCTTCCGAAGTCGGCACACGGAGTGTGCCTACTACGTTACTCGTTCAGTGTAGTAGGCACACTCCGTGTGCCGTCTAGCTTCGACGGCACACGGAGTGTGCCTACTACGTTACACACGCCACGGCGCCCGGCTCCAGCACCGGTTTCGTCGGCGACTCGATCGCGCCGCCCACGTCCGCCCTCCGCCAGACGCGGAAGGCCAGCAGCACCGAGGCGGCCAACAGCGCCACCCCGACCAGCATGTGCGCGGTGCGGAGGATGGCGGCGCCCTGCGTCACCGTCCGCTGCATCGGCGGCGTCGCCAACTCCGGCCCGGCGGCGGCGAACTTGCCCATCCACGCCTCGACGCCGAGCATCACCTGCACCGCGACGATGGCGACGAGATGGTACGCATAAAAGCCGAGCCGCGCCCGGCTGGACGGTGTCGCCAGGATTCGCGCGGCCAGCCACACGGTCAGCCCCGTCACCACGAACGCGGTCAGGATGTGCAGCCGCTGCCCGAGCGGCGACCCGGTGTGCCGGACCATCACGCCCCACACCAACTGCACGATCACGGCCACGGGTAGCACCAGCGCCGGCAGCCCGAGCCGGTTGCGGTCCGCGGCCGACAACTCCCGCCCCGGCCGCAGCGGGGCCGACAGGACCGCGACGCTCAGCAGCAGGCAGAACACCAGCTGCGCAAACGCCCCGTGGATCGCCGCGAGTTGCGTCCCCATGATCTGGTCGAGGAACACGCGGAACCCGCCGAGCAACCCCTGGATCATCACGGCGACCAGCGCGACCGATGCCAGCAGCCGCACCCGGCGCCACCGGCCGCCGCCCGCGACCGACGCGACCGCCAGGCCAAGGACGGCCAGCGCCGCGACGCCGCAGACGACGGCGGTCGCCTTCGGCCACAGGACCGCACCCGGCGAAGCGCCGGTGTTCAGGGCTTGTTCTCGCGCCTTCCAGGCGTCCCCCATCTCGCGGTGGAACTG
>DASSAT010000423.1:0-4862 GCA_035699305.1 Fimbriiglobus sp.
CGGCGCACCGCCCCGCTTGTGCGGCGGGATGGCGGTCGGTGGAACCGGTCAAGTTACCGGCAGGTGTCACATGGCTCGGCGACCGGGGCGTAGCTGACCGAGTCGTTCCGGCAGCAGCGGTTCCGGCCGCAGCCGACCGCCGACGCGAACAGGGCCGCCACAGCCACAAGCAACAGCGCTCGCCTGGCGAACATGGTTGGGGTCTCCTTCGGTGGGCGCATGATCGCCGTCCTGGCCGGTGTGCCCCGCCGCGGGGCCGGGTTCCCTCCCGGGGATGAGTTCGCAACACCCGTGCCGTGTATCCTGGCAACGCTCCACCCTAGGGCGGGCTTGCGCGGCGATCAACGCGGGCTTTAACGATTCCCGCGCCGTCCGCCGGAATCCGTGCCGGATATAACGGTCCCTCGAACGGGACCGGTCCGGCAAGCGCGGAAAGATGGCGCGGTCGGGCCGAATGTAGTCCGCTCGCTCCGCGAGCGGATCGGCGAAGACCGCTCGCGGAGCGAGCGGGCTACAAAAGGGCGGGCGGATGAACGGGCCGGGGTTCTTCGACGTGCGGATGCGCGGGTTCCGCGACCGGGCCGAGGTCGCGGACGTTCTTCGACTGCTCGACGACCGCACGGCGGCGCTACCGGGCGAGCCGGTGCCGCTGGCCGCACTCGCGGGGCGGGTGCTGGCGGAGGCGGTCGTCTCGCCGGCGGACGTGCCGGGGTTCGCGCGGGCGGCGATGGACGGCTACGCGGTCCGGGCCGAGGACACCTTCGGGGCCGACGCCTACAACCCGCTGCCGCTGGCGGTGGTCGGCGAGGCGCTGCCGGCCCGGCCGTTCGCCGGCGAGGTGCGGCCGGGGCAGGCGGCGCGGGTCATGACCGGCGCGCCCGTGCCGATGGGGGCCGACGCGGTGCTTCCAGCCGAGGCCGCCGAGGAGCGCGGCGGCCGGGTGCTGGTCCGCGAGCCGGTCTCGCCGGGCCGGCACATCGGCCGGGTCGGCGAGGACGTGGCGAAGGGTCGGGAAGTCCTCTCCGCCGGGCGCCGGCTACGGCCGCAGGACGTCGGGTTGCTCGCTTCCATCGGGGTCGGCTCGGCGAGCGTGGTCCGCCGGCCGCGGGTGGCGGTCCTCGTGACCGGCAACGAACTGCTACCGCCGGGGTCCGTCCCGACGGGCTACCGGATCGCGGACAGCAACTCGCCGATGCTGGCGGCACTGGTCGAGCGGGACGGCGGCGAGTGCCTGCCGGTCCGCCACCTGGAGGACCGCTACGAGGAGGTGCGAGATGCGCTGGCCGGCGCGGACACCGACGTGGTGCTGGTGTCCGGCGGGTCGTCGGTCGGGCGCGAGGACCACGCTCCGCGGGCGGTCGCCGAGTTGGGCGAACTGGCGGTCCACGGCGTCGCCCTGCGGCCGGCCAGCCCTCTCGGAGTGGGCTTCCTACCCCGTCCATCCTTGGGGAGGGAAGAGGAAACGAAAGCCGGCAGTTCTCACCCCTTCACCCCCTCACCCCCTCACCCCCTCTTCCTGCTGCCGGGCAACCCCGTTTCGTGCCTGTGCGCCTACGACCTGTTCGCGGGGCGGGTGGTCCGTCGGCTCGGCGGGCGGGCGTGGGAGTTGCCGTACCGGACCGCGACGCTGCCGCTGGCGGCGAAGGTCGTCTCCGCGGTCGGCCGGGTGGACTATGTGCGGGTGAAGGTGGCGGGCGGAAAAGTCGAGCCGGTGGCGGTCAGCGGGGCGTCGATCCTGAGCACGACCGTCGTGGCCGACGGCTTCGTCCTGGTGGACCGCGACCGCGAAGGGTTCGCCCCCGGCGAGCCGGTCGAGGTGTACCTGTATGACTAGCCGCAGGGGTCAGGAGTCAGGAGTCAGGAGTCAGGAGTCAGGAGTCAGGAGTCAGGAGTCAGGAGTCAGGAGTCAGGAGTCAGCCCGCTGAGATCGGTGTCGTTCTTCTGATTCCTGACTCCTGACCCCTGACCCCTGCGGTTAGTCCACTTCAGTTCTTCACGGCAAGCCGGGCGAGGGCGTCCCGGGCGGCTTGCCGCAGCGCCGGCGGACCGGACTCGGCCCACCCCGCCAACTCGTCCAGATACCGCGACTCGTGGTAGCCGAGCTTCGACAGTAGCCGAACGCAGTGCGCCCGCACGTCGGGGCACGGGTCGGCGGCCGCGGCCTTCGCCAGCTGCGCCTTCACCTCCGGCTGGGAGTTGTAGCGGCACTCCGCGAGGGCCGTCGCCGCGCGCTCGCGGACCGACGGCCGCAGCGCGTCGAACAGGTCGCGGAGGTACGGTCCGGTCTCCTCGGCCATCGGGTCGGCGGCCGCGACGGGTGCCGGCGGTACCAGGTGCAGCGGGAGCGGGTCGAACAGGCCGGCCGGTCGTACCTCGGGTGCGGACGCCGGGGCGAACTCGGTGGCCGGCCGCAGCGCGGCAAATGGTGGCGGCGCCACCGGCGGCGGGAGCGGTCGCTCGTAGGGCAACGGCGTCACCGGCGGTCGGGCGATGACGACGGGCGGCGGCGCGACGGGTGGCGGACTCGGCTTCGGCTTCGCGGCGGGCGGGGGAAGGGGAGCCGGCCGTTCCTGCGTCAGAACGACCCGCGACGGGGCGGGCGGCTTGTAGGCGATGAACTTCTGGGTCGTGACCGGGGACGCGGGCCGTGGCTGGGCGACCGGCGGCCGCGGAGCCGTGTTCCAGCGCGTCGGGTTGTGGTACAGCCCCGTGCCAGCCGACGTTGGTGGTGCCGGCCGCGGCTTCGCCGTCAGCATCCGCGCCGGGACGGTGTAGCGGGCGCCGGTCGCCAGGTCTTGTAGGTCGGCCAGCAGTTCGCCGCCGTCGGGCCGGGTCAGCCGGAGGACCTTCACCTTGCGCTCGGGCTGGCCGGCTGTCCGCAGCGCGATCACGTCCCCCGCCCGGGGGCCGTCCGTGGCCCCCGGCGGGGACGAGGGCGCGGGGGGTGCGACGGAGACGCGCGTCGGCGGTGCCTGCCCCGCGGCGATCCCCGCGCAGGCCAGCCCCACCGCCACCGTCGTCGCCCACGCCCACCGCGTCATGCCCGGCCTCCGTGCCGGCCGACTCGCCGGGCGATCCGTGCCCGGCGGGACGTCCGTGTCCGCGGGTTACATCGGCCGTGCGGGTTTCGCCGGTTGAGCGGGAATGGGGAATCCCTGGGACCGCGGCCGTCCCGGCCGCTCTGGCTAAGCACGGCAGTGGCCTCGGACAACGAGGAAGCGCTCTGGCCCGCTCAGCAAGAGTGGCCGGGACGGCCGCGGTCCCAGGAGCCTACTTCTTGTGCGGAACCTGACACCCGCCGTGGTCGCACGGGACCAGGTTGAACCGGTTCTTCGCCACCCAGCGGTAGGCCCGGTTGCCTAGCCACGGCACCCCGGGCAGGTAGAGAAACGGGGCGACGACCCACGTCAGCGGCAGCCGCCACGCGAGCCAACGGAACGCACTGTAACCGGCGAACGCGCGCCGGCGATCCGGAGTCAGGACGTGCATCTCCTCAAGCAGCCGGTACGGGTCGAGTGCGACCTCCGTCGGCGGCAGTCGGTCCGGCTCGCGGGCGCTCTGGTACGCCAGCTTGTCGAGCCAGTCGAGCCTCTTGAGGATCGCGACAGACTTGCGGCAGAACGGGCAGTCGCCGTCGTAGAGGACGACGGCCTTGCCGGGGAACGGGTCAGTGGTGGACATCGGCGGAACCCTCGGGTCGTCTACCGACATCCTAACCGCCGGAGGTGAAGAGGAACTAACCACAGAGGCACAGATAGGAGTTCTGCAGTTGGTGATTCGGTCGAGTTGCGCCGGGGGTTGTTCGGATCGTCGCTCCAAATGGCGACCCGGAACACTGGATCACCTACGCCCAACGGGCCTGGGCCATCGAGGAGTACCATCGCGGGCTCAAGCAATGCACCGAGGTGGAACGCGGCCCGGCTCGTCGGGTTTGCTCGCAACGCAACCCCATCGGGCTGGCGTTGCGAGCCTTCATCCGGCTGGAATGGCACCACTACCGGTCCGGCGTCAGTTGGTTCGAGGCCAAGTGGGGCATCATCCGCGACGCCGTCCGAGCCTACCTCGCCAACCCCGTCTACAATTTCCCCATGCAGGCAACTGCGTAACTCTTATCAGAGCCGCGCGAAGTTCCGCAGCATCGTCAGCCCCACGTCCTGGCTCTTCTCCGGGTGGAACTGCGTCGCGTACACGTTGCCCCGCCAGACCGCAGCACAGAACGGCCCCGGGTAGTCCGCCACCGCGGCGACCAACTCCCGGTCCGCCGGGGCCGGGTAGTAGCTGTGGACGAAGTACACCGCCGGGTCCGGCGGCAGCCCGGCGAACAGCGGGCAGTCCGGCCGCGTCAGCCGCAGGGTGTTCCAGCCCATGTGCGGCACCTTCAGCCCCGGCTGACGCGGGAACCGCACCACCTCGCCGGGGTACAGGTCCAACCCTGCGTGCTGGCCGTCCTCGTGGCTGCGGGTGAAGAGCATCTGAAAGCCCAGGCAGATGCCCAGGAACGGCCGCCCACCCTCGATGTGTCGAACGATCACCTCGGCGAGTCCCGTCTCCCGGAGACGCGCGATCGCATCCTGAAACGCGCCGACGCCGGGCAGCACCAGCCGGGCGGCGTCGGCGACGCGGGCCGGGTCGGCGGTGATCTCCGCTGCGGCCCCGACCGCCTCGAACGCCTTCTGGACGCTCCGCAGGTTGGCCATCCCGTAATCGACGATCACAACGTCGCTCGCCATGCGAACCGCCTCTTGTTCCCTCCCCCCTTGGGGGGGAGGGTAAGGGTGGGGGGTGAGTTGGACGGGTACGGGGCGATGCTCACTACCGGTTGACGCTCTCTCGCCCCCCACCCCCCCCCACCCCCCCCCCCG
>DASSAT010000424.1:0-2692 GCA_035699305.1 Fimbriiglobus sp.
CGCTCGCGGAGCGAGCGGACTACTCTCCGACCGGGGCCGCTCCATGTTCCCACGCGACGAAGTCCTCTCCCGGCTGCGCGCCCAGGTCGCGGCCGGCCGCCCCGTCGTCGGCGGCGGGGCCGGCACCGGCCTGTCGGCCAAGTGCGCCGAGCTGGGCGGCATCGACCTCATCATCATCTACAACTCCGGCCGGTTCCGCATGGCTGGCCGCGGGTCGCTCTCCGGGATGATGCCCTACGGCGACGCCAACCAGATCGTCCTGGACATGGCCCGCGAGGTGCTGCCGGTCGTCGAGCGGACGCCGGTGCTGGCCGGCGTCTGCGGCACCGACCCGTTCCGGGTGATGAAGCGGTTCCTGGCCGACGTCCGCGACGCAGGCTTTAGCGGTGTGCAGAACTTCCCGACCGTCGGGCTGATCGACGGCACCTTCCGGCAGAACCTCGAAGAGACGGACATGGGGTTCGACAAGGAAGTGGAGATGATCGCCGCCGCGAGCGATATGGGCCTGTTGACGTGCCCCTACGTCTTCACCGAGAAGGACGCCGAGGCGATGGCCGCGGCCGGGGCGGACGTGCTGATCCCGCACATGGGGCTAACGACCAAGGGGACCATCGGCGCGAAGTCCGCGATGACCCTGGCCGACGCCGCCAAGCGGGCGCAGGGTCTCTGCGACGCGGCCAAGCGGATCAACCCGAACGTGCTGGTGCTCTGCCACGGCGGCCCGATCTCCGAGCCGGAGGACGTGCGGTTCGTGCTGGAGAACACCAAGGGAGTAGTCGGCTTCTTCGGAGCCAGTAGCATCGAGCGGCTGCCGACCGAGGTAGCGATCACCAACTGCGTCAAGCAGTTCAAGGGGCTGAGCGTGTAGAGCATACTTCACGCGACCTGCCGAGAGGCCGGGAATGGCGTGGTATCAGCGATCGATCCGGCACGGGACCATGTCAATGGGGTTCGGCGTCGCCTGGACCGTAACGCTCATTGCGTCCTATGCCTATCTCTTTCTCGGGGCGCGGACCTACGCCGACTTTTCGCTCTTAATCTGCACGCTCATCGCCGGGTGGTTTTTGTTCGGCCTTCCGGCCTGCATCTTCTGGCTGCTCGCATACCGCTCGGGTGAAGCATCACGAGAAGGCGGGTACACCGCGTGGATCGGCCTGCTTCTGGCGATGTCCGGTCCCGCACATCTACTGTTGTTCCTGCTCGCCTGACGACGTGGAGGCTTTGCGTCAGCCTGTAGGGTGGGTCAAGCGAGTCTTCGAGCGCCGACCCACCGCGAGGCCGGTTGCCGTTCCGGTGGGTCGGCGCCCGCAGAGCCGGGCTTGACCCACCCTACGGGTCAGTACCGCCAGATGAAGTCCACCGTGAACCGGTAGTCGAAGAAGTCCTCGTTGCCGATCAGCGGCGTCTCATACGCCACGCCGATCTCGGTGTTGCGGGTCAGCTTCACCCGCCCACCGATCGCCCCGGTCACCATGCTGCTCCCCTTCGCCAGCGACCCGAAGTTGATCAGGTCGCGGCCCTCCCCGCTAATGGACCGGGCGCTGCCGTTGGTCGTGTAGTGGAACCAGTTCATCTCCAGCACCGGGTAGAACCGGTGCGCGTTGCCGATGTCGAACGACAGGTGCGAACTCAGGTAGAGGTAGTCGCTCCGCAGCTTGTCGGTGGAGAACGAGTACCCGGTCGAGACCATGCCGTTGAACGTGCCGACCCGGGTCGCCAGGAACCGCTGGCTGAACGTCACATATGGGACGATCGACAGTTCCCCCGTGTCCTGGTAGGCCGACGCAGACCCGACCGGGATGTGGAACTGCGCCCCGGCCGCCAGGATCGTCGCGTACTGCGGGTCGCGGATCAGCGTCACCTTCGGGCCGAGCCAGATCTCGGATAGCCCGAAATCGCCATCGTAGGCCGGGTTCTTCGCGTTCACCGTGACGCCGCCGATCTTGTTCAACGTCAGCGAGAACCGCTCGCCGAAGGCGAGCCGCGTCTGGGCGCCGAGATACCAGATGTCACCGCCCCGGAAGTTCGGCTGGCTGTTGGGGATCTTCTGGTAGATGAACAGCGGGCGGATCTCGGTCAGCGCCCGCGGGTCCTCGAACAGGAACGGGTTCGTGATCGGCGAGACGACGCAGTCGAACGCCCGGTCGGAATGGAACCACCCCTGCCGGGCCGCCGGGCCGACCGCGTCGTCGAGCTTGTCGCCCCACTTGCCGGACTCCCGCTCCCGGTCCGAGCGCAGCGAGCGCTCAAACAACTCGTCGCCGCGAGCGGGCCACTCGGCCCGGCGAACGTCCGCGACGGGGCGGACGGTCACGGGCGTCGCGTCCCGTGGCGGGGCGAGCCGGGCGGCCGGCGGCGGCGGCAAGTCCGGGGCGGACGAGCGGGCGCGGAGGGTCGAAGGCGACCCGGCAGACGCGACGGGCGGTAGCAGCAGGGCGGCAGGGTCGGGGCGCGGGTCGCCGGCCGGCGCGACCGCGGCGCACCCGACGACCCAGGCCAGTGCCGCGACGCGGCCGCGCATGCCCCGCCCTCCGTGGCGGCCGCCGGGGGTCGTCGTGACCGCCAGACGGCGCTTCACTTCCCCTGATCGGGCGGGGCGGCGCGGCGGCCGCACGGGTTCGGCGGGAATCGGCGGGGTCTGGAAAACCTGCGGTCCCGCGACCGGTACAACTTCCGCAGGTTCACACCCTGG
>DASSAT010000425.1:0-16576 GCA_035699305.1 Fimbriiglobus sp.
TCCGCCGAAACCGCCTGCGTCGCTCCGATCGTCGCGGCCAGCACCGCCGTCGGCGCGACCCCCCGGCGGACCAGCGCCCGCCGCAGTTTCTCCCGGCCGCGCTCCAGCCGACCCTTCAGCGACCCGGGCGACCAGCCGAGCCGTCGCGCCGCCGCTTCCTGGGATAGACCCTGCACCACGCACGCCACCACCGCCGCCCGCAGACTCTCCGGCAACCGGGCGATCTCCTCGTCGATCAGGGCCAGCAACTCCCGGCCGGTCAGCGCGTCGAGGGGGTCGCGCGGCGACGACGGGACCACAACAGGGGCACGCCGGGCGCGGGCCGAGCGGGTGCGAGCCTTCCGCGCCACCCGGACTGCCGCCGCGTGCAGCCACCCGGCCACCGCTGCCCGGTCGCGGACCGCCCCGACGTTCCGGGCCAGCGCCAGGAACGCCGCCTGGAAGGCGTCCTCGGCCGTGGCGTGGTCCGACAGGAGCGACCGGCACACCCCCAGCACCATCGGCCCGTGCCGGGCAACGAGCGCGGCGAACGCGGCCTCGTCCCGGGTATCAGCGAACCGGGTCAACAGCTCGGCGTCGGACACCTCGGCGGCGCGGGCGAGGTGGCGATACACGATGGGGAGCGGTGTCACGGGTCGGCCCTCCACGGGTTCCGTGGATAGTGCCCGTCCGGCGGCCGGACCGCACGCTTTTTTTGTTTCACGCGCCCAGGAGCCGGGTGAAGAACTGTCCGGTCGCGGCGGCGATCTCGTCCTTGTAATCGGTCAGCCGGTGGTCGCCTGACTTCAAGAGACGCAGTTCCACGTCCGGGGACGCGGCCGCCCGGAGGAACGCGAGACTGTCGGTGTCCGGCACCACCTCGTCGGCGCAGCCGTGGAACAGCAGCGCCGGGAGCGACCACCCCGCGGCGAGCGCGGCCGGGGTGAACGCCTCGCGCTCCTCAACCAGCCCGTAGCCGACTTCGAGATCAACCCAATCGCTGGTGATCCGACGCCGGCCGGTCCGCCGCCACTCGTCGCGCTCGGCGTCGGTAAGTGGATTCCACCGCCGGTCGAGGAACCCGAACCCCGGGGCGACGAACACGCAGCCGACAACGGCGTCCGGGTGGCGTTTCGCGTACCACGCCGCGGCGAACCCGCCCAGGCTCGACCCGACTAGCCCGAGCCGCGTATGCCCTCGGCCCGCCAGGAGCCGCCGCGCCGCATCGAGGTTGTCCAGCAGCCCCGACGCCCGCAGGTCGAGGATGTCGCCGGTCGAGTCGCCGTGGCCGCGGAAGTCGAACGCCGCGAACGGCCAGCCCCGGCGATCGCACTCGGCGCGGACCGCCGCCGACTTCTCGCCGCCGCGGTGGCTGCCGAACCCGTGGACCCACAGCACCGCGAACGGCCCGCCGCCCGGCAGGTAGTCGCCGGCCAGTGTCCCGCCGGGCACGTCGATACGGACGGTTACGAGTCCGTGTCCGTTCGGAGTCATCGCGGGTCCGCCGGTGTCGGAGTTTGGGGTAGGCCGGTGTGGGCGTTGCGCGAATGAGTGCGCGTTTTGTGTTGATGCCGACCGCCGGCTCGGGATATTATGCGCATGTCGGATGGCGATGCGACGCGACCGATCCGATCTGCCAGGATTGGCCACCTCCGCACCACCACCTCACCGCCCGCCGACCCCCGACGCGGACGGCGCGAGTACCGACCACCGAAGATGCCGTTTGGCGCTGATAGAGAGGGCCGACGAGATCCGCTGGACGCGCCTGATCCGTGCCACCGTCCACCGGGTCCGGGGGTGGGCCGACGCTCTGACCGGTCCGATACCGGCGGGGCCGCAACCTGCCCCCGGACCCTCACCCTCCGCCCCGCCGGTCTACGGCCGGCTGCGGCGGGTGGTCCTGACTGACCAGGTGTCCCGGGCGCTGTTCGCCGAGTACGCCGCCCACCGGAAGTCCGACCGCGGGGCCGAGGAGACCGGGTGGGTGCTGCTGGGGCTGCGGGAGGCCGACGAGGCGGTGGTCGTCGCCACCCTCCCCGCCGGGGCCGAGCGCGACGCGGGCGAGGCCCACGTCCGGTTCAACGCCGACGCCCAGGCGCTGGCGAGCCGGATCGTCCGCCAGGCCGACCGCCGGCTGACGCTGCTCGGGGTGGTCCACACGCACCCCGGGCGGTTGCGGCACCCCAGCCACGGGGACTATGACGGGGACCGGGTTTGGGTCCGGAATTTGCGTGGCGAGGAGGGGGTCTTCGGCATCGGCACGGTGAACCGCGAGGCCAAGGTTAGCCGCGAGGCGAAGCCGAGCGCCGGAGGCGTCGAGGGCGCCGTGGCCTACCACCCGCAGCCCCACGCGCAAGTGCTGGACGGGCTGCGGTTCGACTGGTATACGCTGGCGCCGGACGATAGCAAGTATCGCCCGGTGCCCGTCGAGTTGACCATCGGCCCGGACCTGGCGACGCCGCTACGGGGCGTGTGGGACGTGGTCGAGGAACACGCGGCCCGGCTGGACCGACTGGCCCGGCAGATGACGCGGGTGCGGTTCGACGTGACAGACGGCAGAGACGGCCCGGCCCTGGGCGTGACCGTCGGGCTGGGCGAACCCGGACAAGCGATCCGGGTCTTGGTAGAGGGGAAGACGGTCCGCTACTTCTACGAGGCGGGCGGCGAGGGGTTTCAGGCCGACCTGCCGGCGGGCGTGGCCCCGGACCAGGGAGTGTACCTGCTCCTGGCCGAGTTGGCCGCCCGCGGATGAGCCAACAGGCGGCCGCCGTGACCGCCGGTTGGGGTCGTGAATCGCCCGGGAATGGATGGAGGGGAAGGCCATGGACTTCCGCCCGCTGAACGAGTTGGAGCGCCGTCAACTGATCACCGCGCTCCGCGGCAACGCCGACGGCAACCGAGTCCTGCTGATGGACCGCCGGGACACCAGCTTCGCCGGCACCGCCGACGACGTGCCCGACGAGGAGGTGATCAACGCCATCAAATCGGTCCCGTGCCACTACTAGCGGAGTTCCAGGTTTCAGAGTTCCAGGTTCCAAGCTCTTATCCTCGGTTTGCACCTGTCGGTTCAGTCCGTGCTTGGAACTCTGGAACTTGGAACTTGAAACTATGGGTTTGTTGGACACCGAGACCGGCAAGCGGCGGCTCTTGACAGTCGAGTTGCCGGTCATCGAGAAGTACAACGAGGGCCGCGACCCGGAGTTCCGCATCCGGCTGGGCCGGGTCGGCGGCGCGCTGGTGCTGTCGTACCAGCTCAAGCCGGGGCACAACACCTACCAGGTGGAGACCCGGCTCCTCTCCAGCTACCCGACGGTCCCGCCGGAGACCCGGGTCCTCACCCCGCTCAAGCACTGCCCGCACCTGCTGGAAGGCCAGACGCTTTGCCTGTGGCGGCAAGGCTCGACCCGGCTGACCAGCCGGTGGGATCCGACCCGGTACACCTGCATCTTCGCGGTCCAGGCCACCTGGCGGTGGCTGGCCTGCTACGAGGTCTGGCACGAGACCGGCGAGTGGCCTTTGCCCGAAGCCAAGTAATATCATGTAAGAGGTACTAAAGTGGAATCATCGACACAGTGGCGAAACTATGAGGAAGTGGCTGCTCACCTTCTTAACCGCTTTGCCACTGATTTCGGGATCAACTTGGTCGAGGGTAAGCAAACGGTTCCTGGTCAGCGATCTGGCACGGAGTACGAGATTGACGCCAAAGGGGTGCGCACTTCTGACGGCGGGATCATGATCGTGGAATGCCGCAGATACACTACGTCTAAGCTAAAGCAAGAAGACATCGCTGCCGTAGCCTACCGGATCATCGACACTCAGGCACTCGGCGCGATTGTGGTAACTCCATTGGGTCTCCAAGAAGGTGCAGAAAAGATCGCATCAGCGGAGAATATCTTCTCCGTGAAGTTAGACCAGAACAGTACTCCTACTGACTTCGCGATGCAGTTCCTTAATAAGTTTGCGATCGGAGCTAGCACGACGTTGTTTGTCAAGGGTGAGGCAACTTATGTCCTAAAGAACCCAGACGGCACGATCGAAGCCGAGGGCAAGATGCAGTGAGAACGCTGCACGGGTGAATGCTGTGGCCCATATCCTCCAAGTCGGAGCCGGCTCGGGCGGGATCGTCGTGCTGGACCTGCTTGCCCGGGACCCGCGCGTGGACCGTGTCACGCTGGTCGAGCCGGACGTGTACAAGCTGCACAACGTTCACCGGCACTTGTTCCCGGCGTCCGCTGTCGGCCGGCTCAAGGCGGAGCTGGCGGCCGAGTGGCTGCGCGAGCGGCGGCCGGACCTAGCGGTCGAGGCGCTGGCCGTGGACCTTACCGCGCCGGAGCACCAGCCGATGATCGAGCGGGCGGCCGCGGCCTGCGACGTGGGCGTGTGCGCGGCCGACAACGAGCCGGCCAAGTACCACTTCGACCAGCTCATGCGGCAGCACGGCAAGCCGTGGGCGCTGGGCGAGGTGCTCAGCGGCGGGATCGCCGGGTGGGTCCACCGGTTCACGCCTGACGGGCCGTGCTACGGCTGCGTGGCGAGCTATTTGCAGCGAAGCGCTCCGGGCGATCCGGCTGCCCCGGCCCCGGACTACGCCGACCCGAACGGGCAGGTGCGGGAGACGACCGTCCCCGCCGGCAAGGCGAGCATTGACGCGGTGGCGAGCCTGCATGCGCTGGTGACGCTGGACTTGCTGAACAATCCCTCCCCCGACCCCTCCCCGAAGCGGGGAGGGGAGTCAGACGGTACTTCCCCCCCTTCCCTCTTAGGGAAGGGGGATGGGGGGTTAGGTTCTTCCGACTTCACCAGCCTGCTGTTCACCCTCGCTCGGGTGCCCGACGTGTTCGACGAGCCGTACCGGACGCACAAGTTCCGCGTCCCGCGCTCGCTGGCGTGTCTCATCTGCTCCGCCGTCCCGGCCCCGCCCGGGGAGGACCTCGATGCGGCACTGGATCAGGCGCTTGCACGACTGGGCCATGACTGACCTCCTCCACTTCGGCCGGCCGCGCCCGACCGAGCAGGCCGTCCACACCCGGTACGAGAAGGCCGGGCTGACCCTGTACGGCCCGCCGGTCCCGTGGAACGCCGACGCCGTCGTCGTCGAGGTCCTGCTGTCCCGCCTCCCGCCGTCCTGCCGCCAGCGGGCCGACTTCACCCTGCGCATCCCCGGCCGCGACCCCGTCCCGGCCGAGTCCGTGCGCTCCGACGACGCCGACGGCTCCCGCCACCGAGTCTTCTTCCGCCTGCCGGTCCCGCCGGAGTCGTTCGACGCCGAGGTGTTGCTGCGCCACCGGCTGCTGGTCACCGTGCCGATCACGGTCCTGCCGATCGACCAGTTCCTGGCCGGGCTTCGCGTGGTCAACCCGACGGCCGCGGTCCGGCTCGGGGCGCAGGCGGTCGCCGCCCAGACGTTCGTCGCGTCGCAGTGCCGGGGGCTGACGGCGGCGGCGGTGCTGCGGTCGCCGACCGGGCTGGCCCCGTTGGCCGACCTGGGCGTGACGGTGGCGTTCCGGCCCGACCGCGGCGCCGAGATGGTCGTGCCCGTGCCGCTGACCGGCACGCAGCTGGCTGGCAAGGAGGCGCTGGTCACGGCGGTCCCAGCCAAGGCGCCGCGGCGGTCCGGCGGGTACACGGTCGCCTGGGTGGTCGGCGGCCGGGAGCTGTTCGCCCAGCGGCTAACGGCCGTCACCGGCCGGCGGTTCATCGACTCGCTGCGGGTGTCCGACGCGCGCTTCGTCGCGGCCGACAAGGCGGGGAAGGTGAAGGTGGCCCGGCAGCCGCCGCCGGCCGGGGAGGCGGCGCGGTTGGGGCCGTGCTTCCTGCTGGCCAGCCGCGAACCGGGGGCGGCCGGGCTGTTGACCTTGCAGGCGGTCGCCGTGGGCACGGGGGGAGGGCAGACACCGATGACACTGGAGCAGCAGGTGCTCGTCACCGACGGGCCGACGGCGTTCACCCCGGGGATGGTGGACGTGGGCGAACTCGCCGGGCTGACCGGGTTCGAACTGCGACACCGCGGGCGGGTGTTGGGGGTGTTGTCGGTCAGCCCGGTCCCATCGGCGGCGTTCAACGCCGAGGGGTCGTTCAAGCCGCCCCCGGACTTCGCCTGGTCGAACACCGCCGAGGACGAACTGGCGGAGCGCCTCAGCAAGCTAATGGGCGGCGGCGAGAACCGATGATGATGGTCATCAGACCCGGCGGGTCAGGGGTCCGAGGGCCACTTTTTTGTGTGATCTCACCAAACCGGCTGGTCCAGCCGCAATCCGCCACTCTTCAGGACCGCTCGACGTACTTGCGTAACTCCAGCTTGGCGATACCCTCGCGGTGGACCTCGTCCGGGCCGTCCGCCAGCCGGAGGGTGCGGGCCGCGGCCCAGGCGGCGGCCAGCCCGTAGTCGTCGCTGACGCCGGCGCCGCCGTGCGCCTGGATGGCCCGGTCGATCACCCGCAGGGCCATGTTCGGCGCCACCACCTTGATCATGGCGATCTCGGCCCGGGCCTCCTTGTTGCCGACCGTGTCCATCAGGTGCGCGGCCTTGAGCGTCAGCAGCCGGGCCTGCTCGATCTCGACGCGCGAGTCGGCGATGTCGGCCCGGATCGTGCCCTGCTCGGCCAGCGGCTTGCCGAACGCGACGCGCGCGAGCACGCGCCGGCACATCGCCTCCAGGGATCGCTCGGCCAGGCCGATCAGGCGCATGCAGTGGTGAATCCGCCCCGGCCCGAGCCGGCCCTGGGCGATCTCGAAGCCCCGGCCCTCGCCGAGCAGGATGTTGGACGCGGGCACCCGCACGTCCGCGAAGTGGACCTCCGCGTGGCCGTGGGGGGCGTCGTCGTAGCCGAACACGGTCAGCATCCGCTCGACGGTGATGCCGGGGGCGTCCATCGGCACCAGGATCATCGATTGCTGTTTGTGCGGCGGCGCCGACGGGTCGGTCATGCCCATGAAGATGCAGACCTTGCAGCGCGGGTCGCCGGCGCCCGAGGTCCACCACTTGCGGCCGTTGAGGACGTACTCGTCCCCCCGGCGGTCGATGCGGGCGCGGATGTTGGTGGCGTCGGAGGAGGCGACGTCCGGCTCGGTCATGGCGAAGCAGCTGCGGACCTCCCCCGCCAGCAGCGGTTCGAGCCAGCGTTTCTTCTGCTCGGGGGTGCCGTAGCGGGCCAGCACTTCAATGTTCCCGGTGTCCGGGGCCGAGCAGTTGAACACCTCCGGTGCCAGGGGCGACCGGCCCATCGTCTCGCAGAGCGGCGCGTACTCCAGGTTGGTCAGCCCGACCCCGTGCTCGCGGTCCGGCAGGAACAGGTTCCACAACCCCGCCGCCTTCGCCTTCGCCTTGAGTTCTTCCATTAACTGTGGGACTTGCCAGCGGTCGCCCGCCGCGACCTGCTCCTGGTAGGTCGTCTCGTTGGGGTAGATGTGCTCGTCCATGAAGGCGGCGAGCCGATCGCGCAGAATCCGGGCTTCGGCCGATGGTTCGGGAAACATGGGGGCGGTCTCCCGCGTCGGTACCGTTCGGGGCGATGACCAAGGGTACGCCGGCCCGACGGCACGGCAAGAGTTCGACGGCGGCCCCGGATCGGTTACTGGTGACGAGATGGCCGCGGCCGTTCCGCTCAACCGGCTTGCGTCACTCGTCGCAAGCCGGTTTCATTTCTGTACAGTTTAGGTGGGACTTCCCACCCTCACCGCGACCGCCCGGGTTTTTGACGCGGCTCAACCGGCACGAACGAGGCCCCGACGTGACCCGCCGCATCGTCCGACCCGGCGCGCTCGACCTGGACTCCCCCGGCCGCCGGGACTACTGGGTCGCGCTCGAGCACGACAGCGTCTGGGGCGACCACCTGATCCCGCTGACCGTGTTCGTCGGCCCGCGGGCGAAGGACGGCGAAGGGCTGGTCGCGTTCGGGTCGAACCACGGCAACGAGTACGAAGGCCCGGTCGCCCTCAAGCACCTCCTCCGCGAGGTCAAGCAAGACGACGTGCTCGGCCGGGTCATCCTGGTGCCGGTGCTCAACCCGTCGGCGTTCCTGGCCGGCACCCGCGAGAGTACGCCGGACGACCGGGTGAACCTCAACCGGGCGTTCGTCCCCGGGGCGGGCACGACGCCGGCGCTGGCCGGCATCACGCACCGCATCGCGGCGTTCGTGCGGGAGCACATCTGGCCGCGGGTCCACGTCGTCCTCGACCTGCACTCCGGCGGCGACGTGGCCCGGTTCGCCCTGTGCGCCAACTTCCACCCGCCGGAAGACCCCGAACTCGGTCGGACGATCGAGGAGACCGCCCGCTGGTTCGGCACCCCCTTCCTGATGGTGTACCAGAACCAGACGCCCGGCCTGTTGCCGAGCGAGGCCGAGCGGCTCGGCAAGATCACGGTCGGGACGGAGCTGGGCTGGGGCCGCGCGGTGAACGCTGATGGAGTGCGCTACGCCCGGCAGGGCGTCCTCGCCGCCGCGATCCGCCACGGACAACTCCGCGGCACAATCGAGCCGATCGGCTTCCACAAGGCCGGCACCCAACGCAAGCTGGAGATGGTCAATCGGGACTGCTTCACCGTCGCGCCGTTCGCCGGGCACTACGAGCCGCTGGTCGAGTGCGGGGCGCGGGTGACGCGCGGTCAGGCCGTGGGCCTCTTGCACGACTTCGACCACATCGACGCGGACCCGTGGCCCGCGGCGGCCGGCGTGGACGGCGTGGTGATCGCCCAGGCGTGGGCCGCCCCGGTCCCGCGCGGGCAACATATCGTGGTCGTCGGGAAAGAAGTGGATTGATCGGTTAACCGCGAAGCGTCCGCCGAGCGCGAGGGTTCCCCATGAAGATCACCGAGATCGTCTGTCAGGTCGTCCGCATCCCGAACGTCCAGGCGAAGACGGCCAGTAGCCAGGACTCGGTCATCGTCCGCGTCCGCACCGACGCCGGCCTCGAAGGCGTCGGCGAGGCGGACTCGTCCCCGGAGGTGGTCAAGGCGGTCATCGACGCCCCGTTCAGCCACAACGTCGCGTGCGGGTTGCGGCACCTGCTCGTCGGCGAAGACCCGCTGGAGACCGACCGCATCTGGCAGCAGCTCTACCGCAAGACGATGTACATGGGCCGGCGGTCGGTCACGATCACCGCCATGTCCGCGATCGACATGGCCCTATGGGACATCAAGGGCAAGCACTTCGGCGAGCCGATCCACCGGCTGCTCGGCGGCAAGTTCCACGACCGCATCCCGGCGTATGCGTCGATCCTGTTCGGCAAGACCGGCGACGAAACCGCGAAGATCGCCGAACGCTGGCGGGAGGCGGGATACCGGGCGGTGAAGTTCGGCTGGGAGCCGATGGGCCAGTCGGAGGCGCTGGACGTCGAACTCGTCCGCGGCGCCCGGAAGGGAATGGGGGACGACGGCACGGTGCTGATCGACGCCGGGTGCGTGTGGGACGCCCGGACCGCGCTCCAGCGGGCGACCGCCTTCGCCGACTACCGCATCGGTTGGCTGGAGGAGGCGCTAAGCCCCGACGACTACGACGGCTACCGGTGGCTGCGGGACCGGTCGCCGGTGCCGATCGCGGCCGGGGAGGAGGAGTGCGGCCGGCAGTCGTTCCGCCCGCTGATCGACGGCCGCTGCCTGGACGTGTACCAGGTGGACATCTCGCGCAACGGGTTCACGGACGGCCTGTACATCCGCCAGCGCGTGGAGGAGATCGGCGCCCGGCTGTGCAACCACTGCTACACCAGCCCGGTGACGGTGGCCGCCAGCCTGCACTGGCTGAGCACCTGCCAGGGCGCCTTCATCTTCGAGGACTGCGTGGAGGACTCGCCGCTGCGGCACGAGTTGACGCGGGAGAAGGTGCAGGCGGTGGACGGCTGGATCGAGGTGCCCGACCGCCCCGGCCTCGGGGTGACGCTGGACGAGGGCTTCATCCGGAAGCACCTGATCGCGGAGTCCCGGTAACACCGGGTCGGGAAGATTCGGGGCCGGCTCAGACGTGCGTGGCCGACTCCTCGAACCCCTCCGGCTCGATCTGGATGGTCAGGTGGTCGAGGCCGAACTGCTCGTGCAGGGCGTCCCGGATCGCCTTCAACAGTGCCGCATGAGGCTGCCCGTCGGCGGCAACGACGTGGGCGGACAGGCAGTCCAGCCCGGTTGTGATGCTCCACACATGCAGGTCGTGGACGGCCAGGACGCCCGGCACCGCCGCCATCGCCCGGTGAACCTCGCCCACGTCGATCCCCCTCGGGGCACTCTCCATCAGCACGGAGACGGACTCGGCCAGCAGCCGCCACGACGAGTAGATCACCAGTAGTCCGATCAGGACCGAGGCGACCGGGTCGGCCCACGCCCACCCGAACGCCCAGATCAGCCCGGCGGCGGTGATCGCCCCGACGCTGCCCAGGGCGTCGGTCAGGACGTGCAGCCACGCCCCGCGGACGTTCAGGCTCCCCCGCCGCCCGTCGTGGAGGAGCCACAGGCTGGTCAGGTTGACGGCCAGCCCGCCCGCGGCCACCGCCAGCATCGCCGGTCCCAGGACCGCCGGGGGCTGTCGGAGCCGGTGGACCGCCTCCACGAAGATGAAGATCGAGACGGCGGTGAGGGTGGCCCCGTTCGTCGCTGCCGCCAGGATTTCGGCCCGGAAGTACCCGTAGGTCCGGCGGGGCGTCGGCGGGCGGGTGGCGACCCGGACGGCGAACAGGCTCAGGCCGAGGGCGGCCACGTCGGAGAGCATGTGCCCGGCGTCGGCGAGCAGGGCCAGGGAGTTGGTCAGCAGCCCGCCGACGACCTCGGCTACCGTGTACCCGGCGGCAAGGACCAGGGTCAGGGCGAGCCGCCGACGGTTGACCGTCCGCCTGTGGTGTCCGTGATCGTGACTCATGGGCCGCCCCTTCCTCCCAGACGCCCACAGCTAGAGTCTCCCGTCTGCGGACACTGCCGGAAAGTCGGGGACCGCCTGTTAGGTTGCGCTACCGCGGGTCGTACCAAGAACGGAGGCCGGCAGACGTCTCTGGCGGTTCGTCGCGTTCCACCCGAACCGAGCTGGGTGGGGCGAAGGCCCGCAAGGTGATTGTAAGACACGGGTTGCTCTCCGCGTTCCCCGTCGGGTCGTCCCGCTCATTCGGGGACCGCCCCACGTTTCCGAGTTGAGGAGACGCTCATGGGAGCGGACTTGAGCGTCTGCCCGCCGCCCGGCCAACTCGAGCAGTTGTTGGCGGAGCAACTCGGCGGCCAGGAGCGCGACGACATCGAGAGCCACGTCGAACTCTGCCACTCCTGTCAGGAGCGGCTCGACCGGCTGATCGGCGCGCCCCCCGCCCTGTCCGCCCGAACCGACGACCACCCGGGCGCCACCCCGCCCGAGCCGGACGGCGACTTCCTCGACCGGCTGAGTCGCCTCTCGTCGCCGGCGGGGAAGCCGGTCCCGGTGGTGGCGGTGGACTGGCTGGAGAACGGTCGGATCGGCCAGTACGAGATCCTCGGCAAGCTCGGCCGGGGGGGCATGGGGGCGGTCTACCGGGCCCGTCACGTCGAACTCGGGAAGGTCGTCGCCCTGAAAGTGCTGCCGACCGAGCAGGTGTGCGAGGTCAACGTCGCCCGGTTCAAGCAGGAAATCCGGGCGATCGGCCGGCTCGAACACCCGAACATCGTCACCGCCCATGACGCTGGCCAGCACCGCAGCGTGCACTTCCTGGTGATGGCGCTGGTGGACGGCGTCGATCTGGGGCGGCTGGTCGAATGCCGCGGCCCGCTGGCGGTCGCCGACGCCTGCGAGCTGGCCCGGCAGGCGGCGGTCGGGCTGCAGCACGCCTACGAACGCGGGCTGGTCCACCGGGATGTCAAGCCGCAGAACCTGATGCTCGCCCGGGACGGGACGGTCAAGGTGCTCGACCTCGGGCTGGCCCGGTCGTTCGCGGACGCCGCCGCGGAGACCCTGACCGCGGCCGGGGCGCTCCTGGGCACGGCCGACTACCTCGCCCCCGAGCAGTGGGAAAGCCCCAGCGCCGCCGACACCCGGTCCGACATCTACGGCCTCGGCTGCACCCTGTACCACCTGCTCGCCGGGCATCCGCCGTTCGCCGACGAGTTGTACCGGAAGACCCTGATGAAGATGCAGGCGCATCAGGAGGTGCCGCCGCCGCCGATCACCGGCCCCCGCCCCGACGTGCCGGACGGTCTGGCCGCCGTGCTGGAGCGGATGTTGGCCAAGAAGCCCGGAGACCGCTACGCCTCGCCGGCCGAGGTCGCCGAGGTGCTGCGACCGTTTGCCGCGGGTGCCGATCTTGGTCGGCTGCTCGACGCGGACGGGATGGTTGCCGTCCCGTCGGATCAGGCCGCCGCCGCGACGCCCGGGCCTGCGAAGTTGAAGACGACCCCGGGCCGCGGCCGGCCGGCCACGACTCGCCGCCGCTATATGCTCCCCGCCGTCGCTGGCCTCGGCCTATCACTCCTCGCCGCCGTGCTCCTGTGGCCGCCATTCCGGGACTCGGCCAACCCGGCCGCGAAGCCGCTGGCGATAACGGAAATGCGCGTAACACACTACCGCGGCAACGGAAACGAGCGCTACGGCGACCTGCGGATGAGCGACGCGGTCGTCCGCCTCAACGACAGTGTGGAGGTCGTCGCGGAGCTGAGCTCACACGCGTACTGTTACCTGATCGCCTTCAACCCCAAGGGGGGTGAAGGCGGCATCGAGCAGTTGTGCAGCCCAGAGGGGAAGGAGGAAAAAGAGGAGGCGGTGATGATCCGACCGGCGATGCTAAAGGAGGTCCGATACCCCCGCAAAAAGGCATTCGTCCTCGACGTGGCCGGTCTCCAGGCCTTTGTGATCGCCGCCTCGACCAAGCCGCTCCCATCGTATGGAGAGTGGCGCAAGGCTAAAGCGATCCCCTGGACCGGGGTGAACGACGGCGGGGACTCGCGCTGGCACTTCGACGGTAAGGAGTTCACACGGTATTATCCCGGAAAACGGGGAAGACTGCAGCCGAGGGAAGGCGCGCCGAAGCCGCTGCGGGAGTTGTGTGACTGGTTCAAGGGCCGTGCGGAGTTCGAGGCTGTCCAAGCTTTCGCCTTCCCCGTGGTAGATGAGAAGTGACCGCCGCAGGAGGGTTGTCGATGAGGCTCTTCGCCCTTCCGTCCGCGCTGGCCGTCGGCGCGCTGACGTTGCCCCTGCACGGGCTGCCCGCACACGGACAGGAGAAGAAGCCCGTCGAAGCCCCCCGGCCGCCGGCACGCCCCGACCCGGTCGTCGAGCACGCTCGGCAATTCGCGGCGTCCCTCGACTCCTGGGGCGCCGTCTGTGGCGGCGGCGCCGGCCTCGCTGGCGGCCAGCAGCTCTACGCGAAGTACTTCGGACTCTGGAAGGCGGGCCGGTTCGCCGAGGCGCGGGACCTGATCCGCGCCGTCCTGGCCGTCAGTACGCGCACGTATGGGGAAGACCACTTCGAGACGCGCAACTTTCGGACGCTGCTCAGCTCCCTGGAGCACGTCGCCGCCCTGCCCGACGCCGACCGGGCCGAGTACGTCGAGACGATCAAGCTGGGCGCGGAAGTGGTCACGCTCTCCCAGCAGGGGAAGTACCCCGAGGCGATCCGGCTATCGCAGAAGCTCCTGGACATCCGCCGGCGGCTCCTCCGCCCGGACGACCTCGCGGTGTACGTCAACCACCACGCCACCCTCCTGTACGACGCCACCCGGTACGCCGAGGCCGAGTCGTACTTCCGCGAGGCCCTTGACCTCTGCCGCCGGATCGTCGGCCCGGACCACCCGGCCACGGCGGCGGTGCGCGGCAACCTCGCCATGACCCTGAGCAAGCTGGACCGGTTCGACGAGGCCCGGCCGTTGTACGACGAGGCCGTGGCGATCAAGCGGCGCCTCTTCGGGGAGGACCACCCGGACACCGCCCTGGCCTACAGCAACCTGGCCACGCACCTCGACGACCAGGGCAAGCACGCCGAGGCCGAGCCTATCCTCCGCCGGGTGCTGGACACGTTCTGCCGGTCGGAGGGCAAGGACGGCCGGCACGCGCTGATCGCCCGCAACAACCTGGCGTTCAACTTCGCCGCCCAGGGCCGGTACGAGGAGGCCGAGCGGCTCTACCGCGAGGTGATCGACATTCTGCTGAGGCCGGCGGGTGACGAGTACGCGGCGGCGGCCACGTCCGCCCTGGCCCTGACCGCGCAGCACCTCTGGCGGCAAAACCACCCGGAGGCCGCCCACGCCTACAGCAACCTGGCCGTCACCCTCGGCGACCAGGGCCGGTACGCCGACGCCGAGCCGCTGTACCGCCAGTCACTCGCCATCTTCCGGGCGTTCGACGAGCAGAGCGCCTTCACGGCCTCGACCTCCAGCAGCCTGGCCGTGACCCTGCACAGCCAGGGGAAGTACGAGGAGGCCGAACAGCTCTACGAGAAGGCCGTCCAGATTTACCTCCGTGCGAACAAGGGCAAGAAGAGCCGGGAACTGGCCAAGGTTTACAACAACCGGGCGGCGAACCTGGTCTCCCAGGAGAAGTTCGCCGAGGCCCAGCAGGTGCACGAGGAGGCCCTGGCGATCCTCCGCGAGTTGTTCGGCAAGGACCACCCGGAGGTCGCCGCCAGCTGCAACAACCTGGCCTCCACGCTCAGCAAGCTGGAGAAGCACGCCGAGGCCGAGCCGCTGTTTCGGGAGGCGCTGGAGATCCAAGAGAGATTGCTCGGCGCGGACCACCCCTACACGACCGCGGCCCGCATCAACCTGGCCGTCAACCTCCACCAGCAGGGGAAGCTCGCCGAGGCCGGCACGATGCTCGAAGCGGGGCTGGGCCGGAACCGCCGGGTACTGGGCGAGGGGCACCCGAGCACGGCGAACGCTTACAAGCACCTGGTCATCAACGCCTGGGCAAGGGGCGAGTACGCCCGGGTCGAGGAGCTGGGGCCCGCGGCCGCCGCCAGCTTCGAGGCGGCGCGGCGGCGCGTCAGCTTCGTCGGCCTGGGGCGCGTCAGCAACTCGGACGTCCTCTCCCCGTTGCGGCACCTGAGCGCAGTGGCCGCCCGCAACGGCCGGCTGGCCGCGGCCTGGGGCTACCTGGAGACCAACCTGGCCCGGGGGCTGCTCGACGACCTCGCGCCGCGTGCCCTCAGCGCCGAGGAGCGCGCCGCCGAACAGGGGCTGCTCCTGCAACTCGACCGCCTCGACAAGCGGCTCGGCACGCTGCCGGATGGCCCCGAGGTGACGGCCGCGGCCCGGAAGAAGGTCGAGGAAGTCCGCCGCGAGCGCGACGTGGCGCAGGCGAAGCTCGTCCAGCTCCAGGCGGAGTTGGCCGCCAGGCATGGCGTGGCGGCCGGCAAGGTGTACGACCTGTCCCGCATCCAGGAACGGCTGCGGCCCGATGAAGCCCTGTTGGCCTGGGTGGACATCCCGGCCGAGGCGAAGGCCCCCGATCCGAACGGCGAGCACTGGGCCTGCGTGGTCCGGAATCGCGGCAAGCCCGCCTGGGTGCGACTGACCGGCCGCGGCCCCGGGGGCGCCTGGACGGACGACGACGGCCGGCTCGCGGCGCGGGTCCGCCGCTCCTTCGCCGCCCGGCCCGCCGACCCGCGGGCGGGGTGGAAGGACCTCGCCGGCGAACTCGCCCGGCAGCGCCTGACGCCGCTGGAGAAGCCGTTGGAGGGCGTCCGGCACCTGGTCGTGCTGCCGTCCGCCAAGCTGGCGGGCGTCCCCGTGGAGGCGTTGACCGACCGGTTCACCGTCAGCTACGCCCCCTCGGGGACCACGTTCGCCTGGCTGCGGGAGAAGCAGCGCGAGGCCGGCCGCGAACCGCCGCCACCCAGCCTCCTGGGGCTTGGGGACCCGGTCTTCAAGCCGGCGCGGGGTGGCACGGACCGCGGCGAGACGTTCGACCGGCTTGAGGGGACCGTCAAGGAGCTTTCGGGCATCGCCCGGGTCTTCCCCAAGGTCGAGTTGTTCAAGGGGTCGGAGGCCAGCGAGCGGAACCTGGACCTGTTGGCGGCCGACGGACGCCTGGGCCAGTTCCGCTACCTGCACTTCGCCACGCATGGGGTTGTTGACGACATCCGACCCTTGCGGTCCGCGCTCATCCTCGCCCGGGACACCCTCCCCGACCCGCTGGAGCAGGTGCTGGGTGGGAAGGAGACCTACGACGGCCGGCTGACGGCCGAGCGGATCCTGCGGCGATGGAAGCTCGACGCCGACCTGGTGACACTCAGCGCCTGCCGGACCGGGCTGGGGCGATACAGCGGCGGGGAGGGCTACGTCGGCTTTTCCCAGGCGCTATTCCTGGCTGGTGCGCGGAGCCTGGTGCTGAGCCTGTGGGAGGTGGACGACGCGGCGACGGCGCTTTTGATGACCCGGTTCTACGAGAACCTGATCGGCACGCCCGAGGAGACGGTGCGGCCGATGCCCAAGGCCGAGGCGCTGGCCGAGGCGAAGCGGTGGCTGCGCGGCCTGAACTCCGACGAGGTGCAACAGCTCACCAAGGACCTGACGACGCGGGGGACCCGGGGCAAGATCGTGAAGAAGGCCGCGGCCGCGAAGGCGGCCCCCAGCTACGAGCACCCGTATTACTGGTCGGGGTTCGTCCTGGTCGGCGACCCGCGGTGAGGGCCGGGTAGTGTCGAGTCCGTTTCTTTCTCCCCT
>DASSAT010000426.1:0-6409 GCA_035699305.1 Fimbriiglobus sp.
GAACCAGCGGGCCGCCGTCCGGTGGTCCCGCGGCGAGACCGCCGAGGCGGCGAAGGCGTGGAGCGCCAGCACCGACACACCGGCGGCGATCAACCTCGGCATGGCCGAACTCTTCGCCCGCAAGCCCGGCCACGGCTCCCGTGCGCTCCAGGATGCTGCCGCGAAGTTGCCGGACGACTCCGGCTGGTCGCACCTGGCGGCGTTGTACCTCTCCCTGGCGAAGGCCCAGAGCTGACACTTCCAGATGACGCAAGTCTCCTTCAATGTTGGGCTTAGTGCGAACCTGCCTCGGCCATCCGATTCAATTCGCCGAAGTAAGCCCAAATCATCGTCATATTGAGCTTTGTCCGAAATATGGTCAGCTGTCACGTTCTGTCAGGAATCCCGACAGGAACAAAAAGAGCCGCCGAGAAATCCGCCAACTTCGGTTGTACCGCGGATAGGTCTGGTCTACTGTAGGGGTGTCCCGTCGGACGGCGGCTTCGGTGATTGGGCGACGCCGAAGCAGTCACCGACGGGACATTTTTTTCCCCTTCTGCCGGCACACCTCCGATCCCCAGTCCGGGCGCTTCCTCCGCAATCCTGGTACAATCCCGTTCGTCGATTCCTTCGGCCCGTCCGGCCCCGAGCGGCGTCACCATGTCGAAGTTCCGCAGGGCACTGCCCCTCGGACCGCTCCTCGTTGCGTACCGCGCGCGCCGGGCGGAAGTCGCGCCGACGGACGCGGTCCGCTCCGCCCGTTCGACCTGGCTGAACGAGCCGTTCCTCGACCGCAGCTCGCCAGCCGTGCTCGCCGAGAGCCTGCTGGGCTTTTACCGGGCGGTCGTACCGGTCCCGTGGCACGAGGACGTGGTCGCCCGCCGCGGCGGGATGATCCGCCACGGGCTGAGCCACCTGCTCCGCGGTCAGGATGCGGTCGGGGCGCGGCTCGCCCGCTGTGCGGTGCCCGGCGGGCCGTACCACGTCCCGGGCCTCGGCCCGGCGTTCTGGTCGGCGGCGGCGAAGGCGCTGGACCCCGACCGATACCCGCTCTGGTCGCCGACGGTGGCGGCGGGCCTGGCGCGGGTCGGTCTGGTGCGACCGGACGCCGGCCACGACCTAGCGTCATCCTGGACGGCCGCGGCCGTCGCTTACGAAGTTGTGTTGACCAGTCACCCCGACCTGTTGGCGGCCGACCTCGATGCGTTCTTCGTCGCGGTTGCGAATCTCGAAGGCCGCGAACTCGGGTCATCGGTGTCGCCGGCCGACCGCCTGCCGGACGCGATCGCGCAGGCGCTCCGCGAATTGCGGACGCGAACCCCGCTCAAAAAGCGCTCGGCCGAGTACGCCGCAGCCCTAACGGCCGTGCGGGAGACGTTCGAGTCGCAACTGGAGCGCCATCCGTCCCTCGCCAAGCGGCTGAAACTGGTCCGCACACCCGACGACCTGCCGGGCGCCCTGGCCGACGACCCCGCCGTGATCGACCTCGGGCTGGGTGTGATCGCCGGACTCCTCCACCTCCGGCATCCGGCCCGGTTCCCGGCGTGGAGCGAAGGCGCTCTCCCCGGGCTTGCGGTCCTCGACGATGCGTTCAGCCCCGCGCTCGACCCGCTCGACCAGTATCATCTGCTCTGCGAAGTCGCCGCGGGGCTGCGGCAGCGGTCCCGCGTTCACCCGTGCGAAGTCCTGCCGCTGCTCGAAACGCTCGGGTCGCAGCCCGCCGACCGGCCGCCGGAGCCGGCGCGGGCCGGGTGGTTCGGCGGGTTCTGCTCGGACACCTTCCACTTCCTGGCGGACCTGGCCGGGCACAACCGGACCGGGTGGATGGCGGCCGAGCGCAACCGCTACCGGTTCGCCGTCCGCGAGCCGCTGGTCGAATTGTGCGATGCGCTGGCAGCCCGGTACGTTCGGCCGGTGCTGGGCGGCGAGTACGGCTGGGAGCTGGAGACCGACCCGCGGCCGGGGCGGGCGCTGACGAGCATCACCCGGACCGACTTCGGCCGCGGCGGGCCGTACGCACCGGTGCTGTGGGTGACGTTCGCCCGCAAGCGGCCCGGCCCGCGGCGGGAGGACGTGCAGTTCTTCGCCCGGCTCGACCCCGCCGGCGTCGCGGTCGGGTTCCGCCTCGGCCGCCGGGCGCGCGACGCCGGCCGGCGCCTCCGCAAGAACGTCCAGGAGCACGGCGAACTGCTGTTCGCCGCTCTGCGGGCGACGGGCGCAATCGAGGCGTGTACCTGGGGCGAGGAGGTTGGCCCAGACCGGGGTCGGCGAATCCGCACCGCCGCCGACCTGCGGGCGTGGGCGACCGGAAAGGAGCTGGCGGCATTTCGCTGGTTCCCCCACGACGCGGCCGTCCTGCGGTCCGACGAACTGGTCGGCGAAGCGCTGATCCTCTTCGACCGGCTGGTGCCGCTCTTCGCCGCGGCCGTCGAGGATGATCCGCGGCCAGTGCTGCACCGCCGGGCCGGCACCCCGGACGGCGGCCACGGGTTCGACCGCGCCGCGTTCCGCGCCGTCACGCACCTGAGCGATGTGTGGCTGACCCGCGCCCTAGACCTGCTCAAGCTCAAGAAGCAGCTCGTCCTCCAGGGCGTCCCCGGCACCGGCAAGACGCACGTCGCCCGGTCGCTGGCCCGCCTCCTGACCGGCGGCCGGGCGGACGGCGTGCGGCTGGTGCAGTTCCACCCGGGCTACAGCTACGAGGAGTTCGTCGAGGGCATCCGCCCGCGGGCGGTCGAGTCCAACGGCCAGAGCGCGGTGACGTACCCGGTCGAGCCGGGCCTGTTGGCGACGTTCGCCGACCGGGCGGTGAAACACCCGTCCGACCCGCACGTCCTGGTGATCGACGAGCTCAACCGCGGCAACCTCCCGCGCGTGTTCGGCGAGCTGCTGTTCCTCCTGGAGTACCGCGACCAGGAAGTGACGCTGCCGTACTCGAAGGGGCCGTTCCGCCTGCCGACCAACCTGTACGTGATCGCGACGATGAACCCGGCCGACCGCTCGGCGGTGCCGATCGACCAGGCGGTGCGGCGGCGGTTCTCGTTCATCGACATGGCGCCGGACCCGGCGCTCTTGGCGCGGTGGCTGGACGAGCACCCGCCGGCCGACCCGGACCCGCGGTTCGGCGCCCGGCTGGTGCGCTGGTTCGAGGCGCTCAACCGCCGGCTGGCGCGCGACCTCGGCTCGGACCGGCAAGTCGGTCACAGCTTCTTCATGGTCCCGGACCTGACGGCCGCCGGGCTGCGGGCGGTGTGGGACCATCACGTCCGGCCGGCGCTGGACGACCTCTACCCCGGCCGCCCGGACCGGGTGAAGGCACTCGACCCGGCCCGGACATTCGACGCGAAGCCGCGCAGGGCCAGGCCCGCGTCTGCCGACTGACCCCGACCGAGGTTCTCATGTTGCGGAAACTGGTACGGAAGTGGTGGTTCTGGGTCGGCCAGTCGGCCTTCTGCCTCTTTGCCCTCAGTGTGTTAGGGGTGTACGTCGAGTGGAAGATTACCCGCTCCCGCGGCGAGGCCCGGCGGGATGAGGCGGTCCGTCGGCTCGACGCCGAAGACCCGGCGTGGCGTGCCGCCGAACTGTGCGCCGCCCGCAACGCCACTCTCCCCCCAAAGGACCGTAACGCCGCCGAGCGAGCCATCCAGGCCGTCGCCCTCATCCCCGACTCCTTCAAGGAATGGAGCAAGGCGGACGACTGGCGGAAGGACCTCACGCCCGGTGTTCTGCCTCGGGAGGAGGACATCTGCGAGTTCGTGCCGGTGTACGCCGATTGCGGTCCGGCTCTTGAAGTCGCTCGGACAGTTCGCCACCTGGATCAGGGCGGCTTCCCGCTGGTGTTCAAGGAGCCGAACCCCCTCGACACGCTCCTGGAAAACACCCAGAGACTGCGGGAAGCCGCGAGCCTGCTGGACATGGACGTGATCGTGCTCAGCTACCAGGGCCGGGCGAACCAGGCGATCGAGTCCGCACACGCCATCCTCAGCACCGGACGCGGACTCGGTGATGAGCCGTTCCTCGTCTCCCAACTCGTCCGCATGGCGATCGTGATGATCGCCAAGAACGCGACCGAGCGGGCCATCGGGTGGGGCGAGCCGACCGCCGGGTTGGCGGAACTCCAAGCCGCGTTCGACAAGGAGATACTGGTCCCGCGGATGACCTACGGGTTGCGCGGCGAGCGGGCGATGTTCTACCTCCTCGCGCAGAAGATGGACGACGGGAGCTTGTGGGCGGCTGATCTGGCCGACAGCGGGACCGGCGGCAGCAAGTCCATCGAAGACCGCTTCGGGCACTTCATGCTCCGAAAGTACCTGCCGGCCCAGCAGGCCACCATGATCGAGCTATTCGATCAGATGCTCGCCGCCGAAAAGTTGCCGGACCCGGCCCGTCAGGCGGCTTACGAACAGATCGAGCTACCCCCCAAGGGGTTCGAGAACCTTCTGGTGAACTTACTGTTGCCGGCGTGGGAGAAGGTCGCCGGCGCGGACATCCGCACACGGGCCGTGTGTGCCTCGGCGACCGTAGCCCTGGCGTGCGAGCGGTATCGGCGACGGACCGGCAACTGGCCCGCGTCGCTACAGGCCATCCCGCACGACATCCTGCCGAACGTCCCGACGGACCCGTACACCGGCACGTCGTTGCTCTACCGTGTCACGGACGATGGTGCGGTCGTGTACGCGGTCGGCAAGGACCTCGCCGACGACGGCGGGGCAAACCTTGATCCGAAGGGCGACCTGGGGACGGACATCGGTTTCCGGCTCCTGAACCCGGACCGGCGCCGCCAACCGGCGCCGGAGCCGGACGCCAACCCCTTGCCCGGCGAACCGTGAGCCTGGGAACTGTAGAGTGGGTCAAGCGTCGCTTTGGACGCGCCGACCCACCGTTGCGCCCCCACGGTGGGTCGGCGCCCGCAAAGCCAGGCTTGACCCACCATACGCAGGACCGTGAGGCCAACGTCATGCGCCGATTCCTCCGCCGGAAGTGGCTGCTTCGCTTCGCTCTGGTCGGCCTCCTCGGCGCGGTGGTCCTCCCGGTCGGCACCTGGCTCTACGTCCGCGAGTCCGCCCGCAGCCGCCTGGCCAAGGTGATCCGACAACTGGACGAGTCCGACCCGGGCTGGACCAAGGACGACCTGTGTGCCGCCCGGAACAAGCAGCTTCCGCCGGAGGATCGCAACTCGTTCCGGCTGATCCGCGTGAGCCTGAAAGCATTCCCACCCGGTTACACCAACATCGACCCCGTCCGCGACCTGACGGACCGCCCGTCGAACTGCCAACTGCGGCCGGACGAACTCGCCGCCGTGAAAAAGTTCCTCTCCGCCGGGGAGCCGGCTCTGGCCGTCGCCCGGCGGCTGGCCGAGGGCACGGAGGGCGGCCGGTCGATGACGATGGCCGCGGTGCCGACCAACACAGACCTCGCGGAGGTGCAGGACGCCCGGGGTGTGGTCTGGGTCCTCCAGTGGGACGCGCTCGCCGCGGCCCACGCTGGCCGGCCGGCCGACGCGGTGCGCAGCGCCCGCGCGGTCCTGGGCGTCGCGCGGGCCATCGGCGACGAGCCGTTCATCGTCTCCCAGTTGATCCGCAGCGCCGCCGCAGCCGTCGCCTGCCGGACGACGGAGCGGGTCCTGGGCCTGTGCGAGCCGAAGGAAGGTCTTGCCGAACTCCAGGCCGAGTTGACCCAGGAGGCGGACTTCCCACGGCTCACCCACGCCCTCCGCGGCGAACGGGCTGCCTCTCACGAGATGTTCCGGCTGCTCGACTCCGGGGGCGTGGCCGCTATCGGCGGAGTCGGTGCTGGTAGTCCGGGTCTACTGAACCGGTTGTCGAGCTTGCCGCTGCGCGCCCGGCTGCCGGACGACCACGTTTGCAGCCTGAAGATGATGACCGGCCTCATCGAGGCGAGCCGCCGGCCGTTCGACGAGCAACGGGCAGCCTTCTCGGCGGTCCCCCGGCCGGAGGACGGCGACCGCAGGTACTTCTTCACCCTGCTGCTCACCCTGCCCGTTGAGAAGACCATCGACTCCGGCCTCCGCATCCGCGGCGAACTCCTGGCCGTCGCCGCCGGAGTTGCTTGCGAGCGCTACCGCCAGCGGAACGGGCGGTGGCCCGAATCGCTGGATGCCATCCCGAAGGACATCCTCCCCGCCGTCCCGACCGACCCGCTCACCGGCAAGCCGATCTCCTACCGGCGACTCGCGGACGGCGTCATCGTCTACTCAATCGGCCCCGACGGTCAGGACGACGGCGGTCGCTTCACGGAGGAAGCCGACAAACCCGGAGGACCGAAGACGCGGGACTTCGGCATCCGGCTCTGGGACCCGGACCGGCGCCGCCAATCTCCGCCGCCCCGGCTTGAGCCGGAAGGCGAACCTGCTCCCGACGATGACGCCGACATGCCGTAACTGACTTCCAGTCCAGGACTACATATACTG
>DASSAT010000427.1:0-12752 GCA_035699305.1 Fimbriiglobus sp.
CGGCCCCTCTCCCCAGCGGGGAGAGGGGAGAAAGAACCGTCGGGCCTCGAAGACTCGACCCGACCAACAAAGGACCCCGCGCCGACCGCTAGTAATCGAAGTTGACGATCTTTCGGATCAATACCGCGCCGACTGCCTCGATGACTATCATGACGACGATCAGGCCGGGGTAGCGGATCACGGTGTCCGCGTACCGCTCGTTCATCAGCATGAACATCCCCATGACGACGAACGGCAGCGCCAGCAGGACGATCGCCTGCATCCGGCCCTCCGCGGTCAGCGCCTGAATCTTGGCGCGGATGCGGAACCGCTCGCGGACGACCGCCGCCAGCTTGTCGAGGATCTCCGCCAGGTTGCCGCCGCTTTGCTGCTGGACCAGTAGGGCCAGGACGAAGATTTTGACCTCGATCAGCCCCGTCCGCCGGGCCAGGTCGCGCAGCGAGACCTCCGGCGAGAGGCCGAGGTTCTGCTGCTCGTAGCAGTAGCTAAACTCGCCGGCGATCGGCTCGTCGAACTCGTCGGCGACCGCCTGGAGCGCCTGCGACATGGTCTGGCCGGCGCGGATGACCCGGGCCATCAGGTCGAAAGCGTCCGGCAGCTGCCGCAGCATCTTGTCCAGGCGCGCCTTTCGCTTGAGGCAGACGTACCCGAACGGGACCGCCATGCCGATCAGGAGGCCGGCCGCGGCGACGATCACGTTCGGCCGCACGATCCCGGCCAACAGGCCGGTGCCGGCCCCCGCCAGCGCCATGTGGGTCATCAGTTTCCGCGGCGTGAGGTTCAGCCCCGACTGCTCGATGAGCGTGACGAACCGCTGCCGCAGGGTCTTGCCCGAGTCGTCCGCGGCGGCGGCCTCGGCGGCCAGCCGGCCGATGTCCTTGAACAGCGGCGACGACCGGATTTGGTCCCGCCGGTTGCGGTGGAACTCGTCGTCGAGCCGCTTCGCCAGCCGCGACCGGTCCCGCAGGAACAGGTCCGACAGGATCGAGATCGCGCCGAGGACGGCGAGGCCCCCGGCAGCGAACGTCAGGATGAGCAGCAGTCCGGAATTCACGGCCGGTCCTCCGATTCGCCGTCACATCGTCAGCGTCCGTCGTTCGAACATCTCGTAGGGCAGCCGACACCCGCACGTCTCCAGCCGGTCCAGGCACTTCGGGCGGATGCCGTTGGCGTAGAAGTACCCCTGGCTGACGCCGTTCTCGTCCACCCCCGTCTGCTTGAACGCGAAGATGTCGTGCATACTGACCACGTCCCCCTCCATCCCGGTGATCTCGGACACCCGGATGATCTTCCGCACCCCGCCCAGGAGCCGGGCGGCCTGGACGACGATCTGCACCGCGGAGCTGATCTGCCGGCGGATGATCCAGATCGGCAGGTCGAACCCGGCCATCCCGACCATCATCTCCAGCCGGCCCAGCGCGTCCCGGGTGTCGTTGGCGTGGACGGTGGTCATCGACCCGTCGTGCCCGGTGTTCATCGCCTGGAGCATGTCCAGCGTCTCGGCCCCGCGACACTCGCCGACGATGATCCGGTCCGGCCTCATGCGGAGCGCGTTGCGCACCAGGTCCCGGGTGGTCACTTCCCCGCTCCCCTCGATGTTCGGCGGCCGGGTCTCCATCCGGGCGATGTGCGGCTGCTGGAGCCGCAGCTCGGCGGCGTCCTCGATCGTGGCGATCCGCTCCTGCGGCGGGATGAACGCCGACAGGGCGTTCAGAAGCGTCGTCTTGCCGCTGCCGGTGCCCCCGGAGATGACCGTGTTCATCCGGGCCTTGATGCACGCCGATAGGAACTGCCCCATCTCGGCGGGCATCGCCTTGCGGGCGATCAAGTCCTTGATGAGGAACGGCCGGGTGCCGAACCGGCGGATCGACAGCAGGGTGCCGTCCAGGGCCAGCGGCGGGATCACCGCGTTGACCCGGCTGCCGTCCCCGAGCCGGGCGTCCACCATCGGGCACGTCTCGTCCACCCGCCGGCCGATCCGCCCGGCGATCCGCTGGACGATCTGGAGCAGGTGCTTCTCGTCGTGGAACGCGACGTTGATCTGCTCCAGCTGCCCGTTCCGCTCGACGTACACCGTCTTCGGGCCGTTCACCAGGATGTCGGTGATCGCCGGGTCCCGCAGCAGCGGCTCCAGCGGCCCCAGCCCGAACGTCTCGTCGAGCACCTCGCCGACCAGCCGGTCCCGGTCGCTGAGGCTGATGAGGTCTGGGGTAAGCCGGCACAGTTCCTCCGCTGCCCGGCGGACCTCGGCCCGCAGCTCGTCCTCGGTCATCTTGCCGATGGCCGACAGGTCCATCCCGGTGATGAGCTGCTGGTGCAGATCCTTCTTGAGCCGGAGGAACCGCTCGTCGGACCGCAGCGACATGCCGTTCGCCACTGCGGGCGCGAGGGTCACGACGGCCCCGTTGGTGCTCACTCGACTCATTACGACGTTCCCTCTCGGGTTCAGAACACCGCCGGGATCAGCCGGTACGGGACGGCCGTCCGGTAGCTGCGATAACTCTCGTCGCGGGCCAGTAGCCGCTCCTCGGCCAGCAGCCGCAACAGTTGGAAGCCGAGGCACAGCGAGTACACGCCCAGGTTCCACCACGTCGGGTTCACCGCCAGGTAGCCGAGGTGGCAGATCAGGTAGCCGGCGTACATCGGGTGCCGGACGAACCGGTACGGCCCCTGGAGTTTCAGCCCCCGGTTGGCCGGGATGAGGCCAAAGCTGCGGCCGAGCGTTACCTTGGCGTGGAGCTGGACGAGGATGCCGGCGACCAGCACCATCCCAGCCACCCCGGCCGGGACCAGTTGCTTCCCGCCCGGCGTCGCCAGCAAGGGGAGGCAGGTCGCCGCCAGGGCGAGCAGCCACTCGTCGGGCTTCAAGGACACGTCCCGTGCCCGCCGGCGGACGAGCATGAACGCGATGACCAGCCCCTCGGAGAACAGCAGGAGCAGGTTCGCGTACTTGCCCTCGTGTTGGATGCCCGCCCAGAGCCGGGCCACGAGCCACGTGTAAAGGACTACCACGACCAGGCGCTCGCCCCACTCCAGGCCGCCGCGCACGGAAGGCGACCGCAGCGCAAGGCGCGGGTGGGAAGGCTTCGTGAGTGGCGGGGCGGCGCTCATGGCGTGCTAGTGCGAACCCCCCGATTGGGTGTGCCGGCCGTTGACGCTGACGGCCAGGTTGGTCAGGCTCTTCGACACGCGGGCCGACGGACTCTCCTGCACCACCGGGATGCCGTTGTTGTTGGCGCGGTTGACCGTCTTGGAATCCTCGGGGACATAGAAGTCGATCGCCACGCCGAGCGCCTCGACCGCCTTGGCGGCCGGCACCTCCTTGGGCTGCCCGTACCGGTTGACCACGACCCGCACCTTGTCCCGGGCGACCCCGAGTTGGCCGAGGTACTCCAGCGTCCTCTGGGCGTTCCGCAGAGACGCGAAGTCGAGCCGGAGGACCAATAGGACGATGTCGGCCGCGCGGAGCGCCTGGACCTGCTCGGGGGCGAACGAGTTGTCCAGGTCGATGACCACGTACGGGAACAGGTTGCGGGCCAGGCCCATGACCTGCCGGACGCCGTCGGGGGTCACGTAGCTCGCGTCCGGGATGCACCGGGGCGGGGCCAGCAGTTGCACGCCGCTGTCGTGCCGGGCGAGCGACCGCTCGAACATGGTGCGGTCGAGCTGGTCCACGTTCTGGCACAGCTCGGCCAGGGTGTGGGCCGGCTTCAGGTCCAGGAGGGCGGCCAGGTCGCCGTTGTAAAGCTTGAGGTCCAACAGCAAGGCACTCTTGTGGTGACCGGCCAGGACGGTTGCCACGTTCGCGGCCACGGTGCTCGCGCCGCTGCCGCCGCTCGGGGCCAGGACTGCGATCGTCCGCGCCGGCTCCGCCTGCCGACCCAGCCCGCCTTGTAGCCGATCAAGGACGGATATTAAGTCCGCCTCCAGGTCCGTTTCGTCCACGAAGTCGGCGGCCCCGGCCCGCAGCGCCCGCAGGACCAGCCGGGAGTCGGCCGTCGGCCCGACGACCAGCAACCGGCCCGACGCCAGCGCCCGCAGTTGGTCCACCGCCGCCAGCCCCTTCTCGAAGTCGGGCGGCAGGACCACGACCAGCAGTTCCGGTCGCTCGTCGGTCAACTGGGCCGCGGTGACGCCGAGCGTGAGGACGTGGCCGGCGGGGCACTCGTACCCGGCCCGGAGGACGGCGCCGCGGACCCGGTGAGCGATCGGTGCGGAATCGCTGACGATAAAGACCTTCATGGTAACTCTCGACGCCGGGCGGCCATCCGGCCGCCCGGGTCACCGGTGTGGCGGACGCGGTCAGTTCACGGTTACCTGGCCGGGGACGCCACCCCGCAGGGTGCGGATCTTCGGTAGCGGTTCGGCGTCCCGGGCCGCCTTCTCCGCCTCGGCCCGGGCAGCCAGCGCCGCCGCCTTCTCCGCCTCGGCCTTCGCCTTCTCCGCCTCGGCCTTGGCGATCCGGTCCGCCTTCTCCTTCTCCGTCTTCGCCGCGGCCTGCTGGAAGTCGGTCATCACCTTGGAGGCCGTCGCCATCAGCGCCTGGACCCGCTCGTCCCACGGCTTGCCCTGCCGGAACTGAATCCCCTTGAGCGTCACCGGGGCGGTCCGGGCCGGCTGCGTGTCCTGCGGGTTGCGCAGCGCCAGGGTCAGGGTGCCGAGGTTCTGCGCCAAGTCGATCTCGGCCGCCTGTTCGGGCGTCACCAGCAGTGTCACCGACTTGAGTTCCTTCAGGTTGACCTTGTTCTCCGACGGGGCGTCGATCTGCTGATCGACGGCCAGGATATCCACCCGCTGGATCAGAGTGGTGGTGCTGCCGCCGCCGGTCGGGTCGTTGAGCTGATGGGTCTTCATGGTGAACAGCACGTCCACCTTGTTCCCCGGGAGGATGAACCCGGCGACCCCGGACGCCACGTTCGGCGTCTTGATGGTCACCGCCCGCATCCCGGTCGGGATGACTGCCGCCATCCCCCGGCCGGCCCCGCGCTCGGAGAGCTTGGCCTCCAGGATCGGCTCGTCCTTGAGGATGGTGATGTCCGTGACCCGGTCCACGACGTCCTCGACCCGGGCCAGCGACCCCGCCTGGACCGCGCTCTTGGGCAGGTCGCGGACCCGGAGCATCTCCGCGGTCACGGTGGTGAACCGGGGGATGTCCGCGACGGCCATGACCACCGGGACGGTGTCGGCCTCGGGGGCGGCGACCCCCTTGACGTACTTGCCCACGCCGATGGCGGCGGACAGGCCGCACACCAGCGCCAGCGCCACGACGAGGATGGTTCTCACACTCACGGCCGGCCTCCAGCGGGGGTCGATGGTTGGTCACGGGGGGTGGTGGCGGGCGGCGCTCAGTGCGCCACCCGGAGCCGCGCCAGGGCCAGCAGGGCGACCAGCCCGACCCCCATCATCGCCCCGAAGGGGATGAGGCGGCCGCGGCGGTCGGCCCGCTGCACCTGGTCCTCGATCCGGTCGTCGCCGCCGAGTTGACGGCCGACGGCCCAGATGCGGTAGCCGAGCAGTTGCAGGTTCACCCACGTCTCGCGGAGCCGGCCGTGGACGAGGATGAGGACGACGGCGTAGATGCCGGCGGCGAACGAGGCGGCGAGGAAGACCGCGAAGATCAGCGGGACCCCGAGCCACGCCCCGACCCCCGCCGTCAACTTGATGTCGCCGCCCCCCATGCCGCCGGCGAGGTACAGGAGCAGTAGGACGCCGAAACCAAACAGGGCGCCGAGCAGGCTGCTCAGCAGCTCGTCGGCCCCGCCGACCACGGCGTGGTACACCAGCCCGGTCGCCAGGAGGGGGAGGGTGAGGACGTTGTGGATCTTGAACATCCGCAGGTCGGTCACCGTGGCGATGCCGACGGCCACCAGGACGACGATGACGGGCACCGGGAACGTCTCCACTATGCGACTCCCACTCCGGGGGAAAGCGGGCCGGGCCGCCGCGCCCGACGGCCCGCACTCATGGGTTCATCTGGTTCAGCGAGTTGTAAAGTCCCTGGATCGAGATCCCCAACGCACTCACGCCGGCGACGGCCACAACGGCGATGAGCACCACCAACAGCGCGTACTCCACCAACGTGGCGGCCTCCTCCCGGCGGGCGAACCGCAACACCCACGAAGCAAACATGTTCATGACATGCCCGGGTAGAGAGTAAAGCCCCAAGTGGTCGGGCAACTTCGTAACCGCCTGACCCTCCCGCGGGCTGCGGGTGCAGGTGAAGGGGCGGTTACGAAGTCACCCACTGGCTGGCGATGGCCGAGCGGTCACACGGCACACGCAGTCACACGCCGGTGTTAGACGGCGGCCGCGATCTGGTTGAACATGCTCTGAAGGTTCGTCCCGAGCAGGGTGATGGCGGCGATGCAGACCACCGCGATCAGGGCGACGAGGAGGCCGTACTCGACCAGTGAGGCGCCTTCCTCCTGGCGGGTCAGGAACGAGCGAACCTTCGTGACGAGCTGCATGGTCAGGCTCCTGAAACAGGGTGTGTGGGTGCGGCGGGTCCCACCCACCATCACCCCGAACGCTCCCGAGTGACGGCTACGAACCCGCCGGGAACCCAGCTCATCAGTTCGCACGCGCCTCGGAATGGCCCAAACGAAAAGCAACGTCCATACCTGAAGTTTGAAACGGGGGCAAAATGAGTAAGGAAATGGCAATGCAAGAGCTGATGGGCTATTAAAGATGGGAAACAGAACAGATTATGCAGCTACCATCCAAACCGATTCCTCGATACTCCTGACTTCTCACAAATGCACCGGGATCAGGTGCAGTGAGACTGTGTTTCGGAGTTGACACAGGTCCGTCGCTGTCGAGTTACACTGTCACCGTTCGTAAACACCATTCGCCTCAGCTGAGGATACCTCTCGTTGATCTCCAGTTCGTGGTGCATCCGGATACAGCGCATCTGATGGTGATCGAGGCCGGCAACACTTTTTGACCTGGATCAAACTGCGTCCTAGATTCCGCCAGGGCAGCTCCCGACCATCATCGTCCGGTCCGACATGGGGTCCGGTCGTGCTGTGCGGTTTTCCGCTCCTATAGGATGCAACCATGAAGTGCCCGGACACCGGCAACCAACCGCGTCATGGTGGGCCGGAGAGGTCCGTCCTCCGGGCGGCCGTGCGGCGGACGGCCAGCATGGCGCTGGTCTGGCTGGGGTTCGGGGTCGTCGTCGGCTTCCTCACCGCACCCCAGCACTCGGCGATCGGCATCGCCGCCGGGATCCTCGCCGGGATGATCGTGCTGCCGCCCCTGGGCGCGACGCTGGGAGCGATCGGGTTTCGGTGGAAGGGGTCGCTGGACGGCGGCGTGCTTGGCCTGGCCGGCGGGACGGCGTTCGCCCTCGTCCAGGGGCGACCAGACGCGGCGACCGTGGCGGGGTTCGGGCTGATTTTCGGCGGACTGGTCGGGGCGACGGTGGCCGCCTTCGTCCGCTTCTACTGCGTCCTGTTCGGTGGCATTCGCCGGCTGGCCCGGTCAGACGACCGCGTTGATAAGCCCGTAGCGGTGTAGCTTCTTGTACAGGGTCATGCGGCTGATCCCCAGCTCGGCCGCCGCCCGCAGGCGGTTGTTCTTGTACTTCTTCAACGCCGTCAGGATGCGGTTCGCCTCTGCGGTCTCCTTGGTCTCGGTCAGCGTCGCAACGCGGTCGGACGGCCCGACGGCCGCGGGACCGGCACTGGCCCGGACGGCGTCCGGCAGGTCGTCGAGTTCGATGTCCCCGCCCGGTCGGAGGGCGACCGCCCGCTCGATGGCGTTGCGGAGTTCGCGGACGTTGCCCGGCCACTGGTACGCCAGGAGAGCGGAGAGTGCGGCCGGGGCGACCCCGGCGATCGCCCGCCCGGCGCGGCTGGCGAACTCCACGACGAACCGTTCGATCAGGGCCGGCAGCACCGACCCCTGCTCCCGCAGCGGCGGCATGTCGAACGTCACCACGTTCAGCCGAAAGTACAGGTCCGACCGGAACCGCCCGGCCGTCACCTCCCGGTCGAGCGGCCTGTTGCTGGCGGCGACGAGCCTGGCCCGCACCGGCTCGGACCGGTTCGACCCGACCGGCTCGAATACCCGGTCATCGACCGCCCGGAGCAACTTCGCCTGGAGGTCCAGCGGCAGAGAGTCGATCTCGTCCAGGAACAGCGTCCCGCCGGCGGCGTCGGCGAACTTCCCGACCCGGTCGCGGTCGGCCCCGGTGAACGCCCCCTTCACGTGCCCGAACAGCTCGCTCTCGATCAGCGTCGCCGACAGGGCGGCACAGTTGACCACCAGGAACCGCCCGCCGCGGTGCGACGAGAGGTCGTGGATGACGCGGGCCAGGCGGGTCTTGCCGGTGCCCGTCTCCCCCTGGATCAAGACGGTGGTGTCCACCGGCGCGACGTGCCGCACCTGAGCCATGACTCGGCCCATCGCCGCCGACGGGTCGTAGATGAAGTCGCCGTTACACGTGGCGTGGGCTGGCGTGACCGCGAAGGGCGCGCGGACCGTTCGCGCCAGCTGATACCGCGCCTGGACCGTGAGCGAGTCGATCAGCGACGCCAGCCGGCCGAGGTTGAGCGGTCGTTCGAGGTAATTGAGCGCGCCCTGCCGCAGGAGGCCAAGCCCGCGCTCGGCCTGACCCTCCTCACCGATCAACACCACACTGACCGGCCGGTCGAGGGCAGACACGGCCCGCAGCAGGTCCCCCGCGTCGTCGGCGTCCGGCGGGTCGGCCAGATGGATAAGGACCAGCGCGACCCGGGAATCGGTCACGGCCGAACAGGCATGCTCGGCCGCCGGAACGAACCGGAGCCGGAGCGCGCTCAGACCCTCGGTTGCTTGCCGAAGATGTTGAGCGAGGACTTCGCACCGCGAGACGACGAGGACCGTCGCCGCGGCGTGGTCAGCTTTCAAGGGCCATAGCGTGTCTGCGATACCCATCGGGGGGCGACTCCATACGATGGATGATCTGACAAACATCCTGTTAAATCTGGTTCTCGAGCCACACTCCTGATTGAGCCGTGGGCAAAATTATCAGGTTCATGCGTTACCGGAGTTTTCCATTATTAACAGCGCACTGTACGATTATCAAGCATTATTACGGTAAAAATTTAGATATTTATACGAAACTACTTGTGGTCTGGGCCTCTGTTATTCTGTTAGACGTGATCCGCTGGTCCATGATTACCGATCTTTCCCAGTCATTTCTTCACGTCCGATCATCGCCAACTCTAAACCCGGTCTAACCCGCTTATTCCGCTGACTTTTCCCAATCCGTTGAAGTTCGGTCGTTGGCATGACGATTGTAAAGACAAGCATAATCGGACTATGTGATATCCCTTGCCACGGGGAAGCAAATGGATGCCCCGCCGCGATTTGGGTCGTCGAATCGGCTGTCAGCAGTGGCGGTCCTGTTGTTCGCAGCCCTGTCCGGGACCGCGGCCGCGGTGGCGAACCCGCCCGCAACCGGAACGTCAGCTGAACCCGGTCCGCTACCGGTCCCGACCTCGCCGCTGATCGGGCCTGAGTGTCCGCCGGCGAACGCCGGACTGCCGGAACGGCTGCCGTTACCGCCGGTCAAGCCGCCGCGGCCGGCGACCGGCCCCGGGTCGGTGGCGGAGTTCGCCGAGAGCATCAGCCAGAACGACGCGGGCTTCGAGGTTCTCGTTGGTCAGGGGCGAGTGCTGACCACGCGGGTGGACCTGGCGGCGCGCGGGAAGCCCCCGGCCCTCGTGGCCGTTGGCGACCCGACGGTCGCCGACTTCGCGGTCGTCAGCGCCCGGCAGATTCGCATCGAGGGGCGCCGCATCGGCGTGACGGACCTGTCGATCGTGACCCCCGACAACCAGACGTACCAATTCGAGGTGCGGGTGGTGGCGGACCTCCACGTGCTCCGCGGCCAGCTGCACTGCCTGTTCCCGGACGCCTCCCTCAAGTTGACACAGGTCCGCGACCACGTCGTCATCGAGGGCCAGGCCCGGGACTCCGCGCAGGTAGCCCGCATCCTGGAGACGGTCAAGGCGTACCTGCTGTCCGTCCAGACCGGTCAGCTCCGCCAGGTCACGGCGCAGCAACAGGGGCCGGGGTCGCGCCCGCCGGGCGAGGCGCCGCCGGCCCCTGCGAACCCGCCGCGACCCGGTGACGCCCCGGCCGCCGCTGGCCCGGAGCAATCGCCGCTGCGCAGTACGCAGGCCACCGTCCCCGAGCCGCGAGTGATTAACCTGATCCGCGTCCCCGGGTCCCGGCAGGTGTTGCTCAAGGTCCGGGTGGCGGAGCTGAACCGGACGGCGTTCCGGCAGATCGGGGCCGACCTGCTGGCTGTGGACACCACCACCGGAGCGATCGCCGGCACCCGGATCGGCGGGGCCACGTCCACGGCCAGCGGCGGGATCGCCGGCAGGGCGCTAACCGGGTTCGCCCAGACCGTCCTGGGCGGGAGCACGACGGCGTTCGGCATCTTCGAGCAGGGGGACTTCGCCGTCCTGCTGTCCGCGCTGCGTCGCAACTCGCTGCTGCGGGTGCTGGCCGAGCCGAACCTGGTGGCGATGGACGGCCACGCCGCCAGCTTCCTGGCGGGGGGCGAGTTCCCCATCCCGGTGCCGCAGACCGGCGGCGGGGGCATCTCCCCGACCATCACCGTCCAGTTCCGGGAGTTCGGCGTCCGGCTCGGCTTTCTGCCGACCATCCTCGACGGCGAGGTGATCCGGCTGGCCGTCGATCCCGAGGTGAGCACCATCGACCAGTCGCTGGGGACGGTGCTGGTCCCCGGCGGGTCGCCGGTCCCCGGGCTGAACACCCGGAAGGTGCATACGGTCGTCGAGATGCGGGAGGGCCAGACGCTGGCGATCGCCGGGCTGCTCCAGCTGACGATGGACGGCTCGACGCAGCGCATCCCCGGCCTGGGCGACCTTCCGATCCTCGGCCCGTTCTTCAGCAACACCACCAACACCCGGGTCGAGAAGGAGCTGATCGTGCTGGTGACGCCCTACCTGGTCGAGCCGATGCGTCCCGAGCAGGTGCCGCCCAGTCCCGGGGACGAGGTCAAGACGCCGACCGACCTGGAGTTCTACCTGCTCAACCGGATCGAGGGCCGGACCGGGTACGACTGGCGTTCGACGACGCAGTACGACAACCGGCTGCCGATCGTCCGCTGTCTGCTGCGGCTGGACGCGGCCCACGTCCGCGGCCCGCACGGGTATTGCGAGTGACGCCGGATCGCCTCGATACCTTTCTCCCCTCTCCCCGCTGGGGACAGGGGTTGGGGCAGCCCGGCCGGCGCGCCGACCGGGCCGTTGACCCTCTCCCCGCTGGGGACAGGGGTTGGGGGTGAGGGGTCTTGGCTCGCAGAACCCCTCCCCCGGCCCCTCCCCGAAGCGGGGAGGGGAGTAAGACAGGGGATTGCCCTCTGGCTCCCCCTCCCCGCTTCGGGGAGGGGGTTGGGGGGGAGGGGTTGAGCACCCCACCCCTCACACCCGGCCCCTCTCCCCAGCGGGGAGAGGAGAGGAAGAGAGACTATCCACGCGACCCGGCCTGAGACCGCGCGGCGCGACGACCTGACCGAACACATTCGGAGACCCTGACCATGCCGACAAGCCCCTGGAAGCGGAGTGTGGCGGCCGGCCTCTTCCTGGTGGGACCGGGCGGGGCGATCTATGCCCAGGCGCCGCCCCCGCCGGTGTTCAGCCCGAGTCCCGGGCCGATGGCCCTGCCCGGGCCGGTTGCGACTGGATACCCGTCACAGTTCGGCCCCGCGGCGGTGGTCGGACCGGCCCAGCCGTGCGTTCGGAAGCGGCCGTCGATCTGGTCGCGGTGCAAGTACACGCTGGAGGACTGCTTCCTCGGCCGGCCGGAAGAGTTCGACGCGCCCCCGCTCGGGATGTCCGTCTCGATGCACTACGAGACCCACATCGCCAACGGTGTCGCGGCCCGGATGACCCTCTACGACTACGACTTCTACCGCGGCGGCGACCAGTTGAACGTCCGCGGCAAGGACCGCGTGCGGCAGATCGCCGCCCTGATGGGATCCCACCCGTTCCCCGTGGTGGTCGAGCGGATGCCCTACGCGCCTGGCCTGGCGGACGCCCGCCGGCGGGCGGTGCTGGCCGAACTCGCCGCGGTGATGCCCCGCGTGCCGGTGGAGCGGGTCGTGATCGGCCCGCCGATCGCGGTCCCGCTGCGAGGCGTCGAGGCCGAACTCGTTTACCAGAACCTCCTGCTCCAGACCGGGACGGCCGGCGCCTACCCGGGGACCGGGGCCGGACCGGGGACCGGGACCACGAGCGCGGGGTCCGGTAGCCGTGGGGGCGGTTTTCCCGTCGGGCCGGGAGGGATGGGCCGCTGATAAGCCGGGCGTGAGTTACCGCGTCGCATAAGGAGGCGGGTCATGGGTCGAGTTCTCGATCGCCGGGCGGCGGGGGCGCTGGCCGTGGCGGTCTCGCTGGCCGCGGGCTGTAGCCACCTGTCGCTAGGCCGGTTCGGCGCGGCGGAATCGCAGCCGAAGCTCGGCAACGCCCAGGTGGCCGACATGCAGGTGGCGCTGGGCCGCACCCTGGAGAACCGGGGCACGGTCGGCCAGGCGCTGCCCGTATACGAGCGGGCCGTCCAGAACGACCCCGCGCGGGCCGACGCCCGGGTCCGGCTCGCGGTCGCCGCCAACAAGGAGGGCATGTTCGTCGAGGCCGCCGAGCACTTCCAGAAGGCGCTGGAACTCCAGCCGGACAACCCCGACATCCACTGCGACCTCGGCTACAGCCTCTACCTCCAGCAGCGGTGGG
>DASSAT010000428.1:0-5600 GCA_035699305.1 Fimbriiglobus sp.
CCCACCCTAACCCTCCCCCCCAAGGGGGGAGGGAACAAGACGGCTCGGCGGGAGCCTCGCCCTCCCAAACCGAGACATGACCACCCGCGGTTCGCTCTCGCCTTTCGGCCGGGCAGGCGTTAGAATCCACCCATCGCCGCCGGGCCACTGGCCCGGCGCACTCCTCCCGCCGAACGAATCGCTACTGCTTTGTCCGGTCCGGGCGGCCGGTGTTGCCGCGCCGCAGACGAAGGGTTGCCATGCCAGTCAGTCAGACCGCCACGTCCCAGGGCGTCCTGGAACTCCACCCCAAGGGGTTCGGGTTCCTCCGCGACCCGGCCCGGCACTACGCCGCCCGGCCGTCCGACCCCTACGTCCCGCAGCCGCTCATCCAGCAGTTCCGGCTCAAGCAGGGGCTGCTCGTCGCCGGCCCGACCGAGCCGCCGCGCAAAGGCTCCACCGGCCCCCGGCTCGCCGCCGTCGAACGCATCGAGGGGACGGAGCCGAAGCAGTTCCGCCCGCGCAACTGGGACGAGCTGACCCCGGTGGACCCGACCCGCTGGATAAGGCTGGAGACCGGCGCCGAGCCGCTGACCACCCGGGTGATGGACCTGTTCACCCCGATCGGCATGGGCCAGCGCGGGCTGATCGTCGCCCCGCCGCGGACCGGCAAGACGATCCTCCTGGCGCACATGGCCGCCGCCGTCACCGCCAACTACCCGGACATGCACCTGATCGTGCTGCTGGTGGACGAGCGGCCGGAAGAAGTGACCGAGTTCCGCCGCACGGTCAAGGGCGAGGTGATCGCCTCCAGCAACGACCAGGACGCCCAGGTCCACGTCCGCACCGCCGAGTTGGTGATCGAGCGGGCCAAGCGGCTGACCGAGCAGGGCCGCGACGTGTTCGTGCTCCTGGACAGCCTGACCCGGCTGGCGCGGGCGTACAACAAGTTCGCCGGGTCGGGGCGGACGATGTCCGGCGGGATGGACAGCCGGGCGCTGGAAGTGCCCAAGCGGCTCTTCGGCGCCGCCCGCGCGTTCGAGGAGGGGGGCACCCTGACCGTCCTCGGCAGCGCGCTGATCGAGACGAACTCCCGGATGGACGACGTGATCTTCCAGGAGTTCAAGGGGACCGGCAACATGGAGCTGGTGCTCGACCGTAAGCTCTCGGACAAGCGCATCTTCCCGGCCATCGACCTGTCGCAGTCCGGCACCCGCAAGGAGGAGCGCATCCTGCCGCCGGACATGCTGGAGCGGATCACACTTTTACGTCGCAGCCTGCTCCAGATGCGCCGCCCCGACGAGTCGATGGAGGCGCTGGTCAAGCAACTCGCCAAGACCGACTCGAACGCCGAATTCCTGGACACCGTCGGCAAGTTCGCCGGGAAGTAAGTCGCGGTACTTTGGAGGCACCTGATGGCGAAGACGCGCCGCGTGGCTCGCAACGGATCGCGCGCCTTGTTCGACGACGCACCTGAGCCGTCACCGTCCGACCTGGTTGCCCTCCTCGAGCCGGCCGACGTACTCGATACGTTGCGGCACTTCCAGACGCCGGTCACGATGACCCACCTCGACCCCTGGTACAACAAGGGTGTGGGGGGTGTGCGCGAGGACTACGACGACTGGCTGGCCAACGTCGTCCGACTGGCGGGTAACATTTCGCAGCACATCTTTGTCTGGGGCTTCCCCGAGATCGTTTGGCGTCTCCTGAACCGGCTACCCCCCGACCTGTCATTGGTCGCGTGGTTGACCTGGTACTACAGCAACTGCCCGTCGGTCATCCGGGGGTGGAGGTCGGCGCAGTACGCGTGCCTGCACCTGTCCAAAAAAGGTGCCACCCTCTACCCAGAGCACTTCCTCAACGACGTTCAACTCGACAAGCTCAAGGAGGGGAAGCTCCGGTACATGCCGGGACCGCCGAGCGTGTTCGACGTGCCACTGAACATCGGGTTCGTCGGGAAGAATGAGCAGACGGGGCACCCGGCCCAGAAGCCCGAGAAGGTGATGGAGCGGTTGGTGATGATGACCACCAAGCCCGGGGATTTGGTCCTCGACCCGATGTGTGGTTCCGGGACGACCGGTGCGGTCTGTCAGCGGCTCGGCCGCCAAGCCGTCCTGTGTGACGTCTCGGACGAGTACACGGCGATCACCGAAGCCCGCCTCGGGATCAAGCGATCTCACCCGCCGAAGTACGCCTGCAAGAACTCATAGACCTCCCGCTTCACCGACTCCGGGGCCGCTTGCACGATGGCGTAGACGTTGAGCTTCCCGGTCCGATGGTCCCAGTAGTTCTTCTTCACGACTTGGTGGCGCCCGCACAGTGCTTGCCACTGGTCGGGATCGTCGGGAGCAACCTGCGGATCGACAGAGTGTGGCGTCTTGTGATCGGGGGTGAGCTTGACCGTCCCTCCGCCGACCGGGTCCGTATCGCCCGCCTTCAGATTACACCGCACCCCGCCATCGTCCCACTCGCACGCCTGACTGGCCCGTTCCAACACGGCTTTCCAGGTCAGGGGGCTGATCTTCACGCGCTTGCCGGCGACCTCGCGGCGCTCGACGCTTACGAGGCGATACTCGGACACCTTCAGCTCTTTGGAGTCCCGATTCGACTGGATGTTATAACCGTAATCGGTCCTCAACTCCGAGAGTCGCTGGTGCCAATTCTCGGGTTCCTTTCCCGTTTTCGGGTCGCGGGCCACTTCCAGCAGTTGCTCCCGCGTGACGACCTCCCCGATGTGGTCGAGGAAGAAGGCCTCCAACCGTTTCAGGATGGTCGGCTGGTTGTACTTCTTCCCCGCTTTCCTTGACTTGCCCATACTCTGCCCTTGATACCTCAGCCGACGAACACCCCGTCCGGCAGGTCGCCCGGCACGACCGTGGTCAGCCACGCCGCCGGGGTGCCGCCGCGGGCCAGGTCGCCGGCGGCGTACACGTTCACCAACCCGCCCTGACCGGATCCGGTAACGACATCCACCCGGGCGTCGCCGTTGAGGTCCAGCGCCGCCACCCGCACCCCGCCGCGGCCGGTCGGGTCCGACGCGAAGAAGTCCGCCACCACCGCGCGATACCCCGACATCAGCGCCCGGCCGTCGAACGCCGTCACCCGCGGGGCGCCGCCGGTGCCGGCCCCGGCGATCACCTCGCCGCGGCCGTCGCCGTTAAGGTCCGCCACCGCCACGTTCGCCCCGGTCTGCATCGTCGGTTCGAACGCGAAGAAGTCCGCCGTCAATCGAGTCGGAGCGTCCGACCGCCCGCGGACGCTGCGGCCGTCGAAGACCGCGACCCGTGGGCCGCCGCCGGTGCCAGCCGCGACCACCAGGTCCGGCAGCTCGTCGCCGCTCACGTCGCCGACCGCCGGCCGCGCCCCGCCGCGGAACTTCGGGTCCGCTAATCCAAAGAACCGCGTCAACTCGTGGACCTGCCCCGCGGCCGCGTACAGCCCGTCGTACACCGCCACCACCGGGCCGCCGTCCTGGTCGGGCGTGACCACTACGTCCGCCCGGCCGTCGCCGGTGAAGTCGCCGCCCGCCACGTACACCCCGCCCGAGTACGTCGGCTCGAACGGCGTGATCGAGGCGAGCAGCGCCTGCGTCTTGCCGTCGAGCACGTTAACGGTCGTCGTCCGGCCGGGGCCGGTCCCGGCGATCAGGTCCGGCACGCCGTCGCCGGTCACGTCGGCGGTCGCGGTCCGCACCCCGCCCGGCGACGCGCCGCCGAACGGGTCGAGGGTCGCCAGCGGTTGGCCGGCCGGGCCATACAGGCTCACCCCGGTCGCGGTGCCGACCGCCACCTGCCCGCCCGGCACTGGCGGGGGCGTCACGACCGGCGGCGAAACGGTAGTCGGGTTCGGTTCCGTCGTGTGGACCGGTCCCGGTCGGCCGGCCACCTCCCAGCCGATGTCGGCCAGGACCGCGATGTCGATCGCGGTGAGCGTCCGCCGCTGCCCGGCCGTCAGCGACGGCTGCATCGGCGAGTTCACGCGGGTGCCCGGCGCCCAGTGGTCCGGCGGGCTGCCGACCACCGGCACCGGTGCTCCCGCGGCGGCGACCACCGCCGGACCGGCGAACGCCCCGCCCACGACGTGCCGCACGAACGCCGGTTCGCCGAGGCCGAACCCGAAGACGTGCATCAGCTCGTGCAGCGCGACCGAGGTGAAGTCCACCTGGTCCTCGGCCGGCCTCCGCTCCGCGAAGTTCCAGTGGGCGCCGGAGTCGAAGGTGATCATCCCGCCCCAGGTGGCGTAGTCGCTCTTGGGGTTGGCCAGCGCCCCGGCCTGGCCGCGGCCGCGCACGGTGTCCAGCCACGCGCGTGACCCAGACGCCGAGTACCCGCCGGTCGTCGCCAGCCCCAACTCACTCGACCCGAGCGGGGCGCCGGCCACGAATACGAGGACCTCGTTCGCCCGGATGGTCGGGTTGTCCAGTGTGACGGTCGAGTCGGTGATCGGGTTGAAGAACGACGCCTGCCAGGTGTCGGTGCCGGACGGGGCGATGGCCGCGAGGTCGTCGCCCAGCCGCGAGGTGATGGCGGCGGCGGCGCGGTCCAGGGCGGCGCGGCGCTCCGGGTCGGCGAAGAACCCGGACTGGTCGTGCGAGTAGTCGAACCGGACGACGACGGCCGGGGCCAGGCGCGACTCCAGTTCCTCCGCGCGCAGCCGGGCCGGGGCCGCGCGCGCGGCAACGTAGGGTGGAGGCATGGCGGTAGATCGACCTTGGTCGGGACGGGCGACGTCACCTCGGCAGGGGCGGGCTATAACCGCGGGCGCCAGTGGAGAGAAGAGGAAAATCGCCGAAACTTGCGCGCGGCTGGTGTCGTCCGGGAACTGCTCATGTAAGGTGGGCCAAGTCTTCGAGGCCCACCGGCTTGGCTCGCACGGTGGGCCTCGAAGACTCGGCCCACCCTACGAACCTGCCAATGCGCGGACCGCGTCCTGAAGCTCCCCGGCGAGGAAGACCGAGCCGGCCACGCAGACGAGGTCGTCTGGCCCGGCCGCGGTCCGCGCGGCAGCCCAGGCCGCCGCGGCCGTCGGGTGAACGGTCGCCGGTGCGACCCCGGCGAGCAGTTCGGCCAGCTTCTCCGGCGGCACGCAGCGGGGGTTGTTGCCGTACCGGGTCAGGTGGAAGCGGTCGAAGTACCCGGCCAGCACACGGAGGATGTCCGGGTACGGCTTGTCCGCCGAGACGGCGAACACGACCGCCTTGCGGCCGGGGACCGGCACCGACTCGCGAAGGGTGGCGACCAGCGCCTCGGCCGACGGGACGTTGTGGGCCGAGTCGAGGACGACGGCCGGGCGCTGCGAGACGAGTTCGACCCGGGCCGGCCAGCGGACCTCGCGCAAGCCCCGGGTGACGGTCGCGTCGGGCAGTGACAGCCCGGCGTCGCGGAGCACTTCCACTGTGGCGACGGCGACGGCCGCGTTCGCGGCCTGGTGTTCGCCGAGCAGGCCGAGTGCCATCAGCGGCCAGTGACGGCGGGCCGTCACGACGGACACGACGGCTTTCTTATCCCCCTCTCCCCGCTGGGGAGAGGGGAGAGGGGTGAGGGGTCGGTGTAACCCCTCCCCCGGCCCCTCCCCGAAGCGGGGAGGGGAGAAAGAAGGAGCGGATTCCGACTCCCCCTCCC
>DASSAT010000429.1:0-12845 GCA_035699305.1 Fimbriiglobus sp.
ACACCTGGATGGCCTTGCTGTGGTAGTCGAGTCCGACGAAAACCGGTACGGTAGTCATGGCCTGTCGCTCCGGGGGGAAAGGAAGTCGGTCCAACCTCCGTTCTACCCCGACGACAGGCTCTCATCCCCATCTACAAGAACAGGTCACGGCGACAGCGCGTGGTCGATCAGGAGGACGGCGAAGTTGTGCAGGAAGTGCAGCAGGATCGGCAGCGCCAGCCCACCGCTGAACGCCCGGGCGTATCCCAACCCGGCCCCGAGCAGGATCAGCACCGGCCAGCCGGGGATGTTGCCCAGGTGGGCCATGCCGAACACCACCGCCGAGAGCCACACCGCCCCGTGCGTGCCCAGGTGCGGCCGCAGGTGCCCGAACAGCAGGTAGCGGAAGAACAACTCCTCCACCACCGCCGGCTGGACGCAGACCAGCAGGATCGCCCACGCCCCGTCCGTCAGCCGGATGTCGATGATCGGCGGCGCGTCCGGGTCCTGGTACGGGCTGAGTAGCGTTTGCAGGAGTTGGTGGTAGCCGACGTTCGTCCCGAGCAACAGCAGGAACCCCGGGACGGCCAATGTCCAGGCGGCGAGCCGGTTGCCAGCCGCCGCCCGCGCCAGTGGCCGGCCGGCGATCAGGACGCCGAGCACGACGATCACGGTGTCCAGTCCCTCGAACGCCATCATCTCGTTGACCAGCCGATCCTTGATCTGGGCCTCGGCGAGGCCCAGCAGGTCCGGCTCGGCGAACAGCGCGTACACCCCCTGGCCGAACGACACCGCCATCATCCCGGCGAACGCGCCGAGCGTGATGAGCAGCGGCAGGACCGGCGCCATCGGCCGGGGGGGCGCGGCGGTCCGCCGCGGGGCGCGGCGGACGATGGGCGGATCGACCCGGCGGGCGCGGGGCAACTCGGCGGCGGTCGGCCTGAGTGGGGGTGGGGCGATGACCGTCGGCCGGACCACCCGCGGCGGCGGGGGCGGCGTCGCGTCGGGCGGAGGACCGGGAGCCATTACGTCAGTCGTCCGGGGGCGGGCGGGTGCGTTCAGTCTGCCAGCGCCCCCGGCGGACCGCAAGGGGGCAATCCCAGACCGTTCGTCGCGTCAGAAGGCGTTCACCACAAAGGCACAAAGATCACACAAAGGAGACACAAAGGAAGGCAGGGCCATTGTTCCCTTCTTCTTTGTGTTTACTTTGTGTGATCTTTGTGCCTTTGTGGTGAACGCCTTCGGTTCTTGGTAACCCAAGGTCGCATCAAGAGGACCGGGTCATTCGCCGCCGGCCTCGGCCGACTGGTTCGCCTTGTCGCTCTTCTCCTCGAACTTGAACTCGGCCTTGAGCATCGCCAGGGCGCGCTCCCGGGCCTTCTGGTGCAGCTCCGCCTGGTGCCGGGCGGAGATCGCCACGGCCACGTCCTGCGATGTCCGCGGGTCGTACACCTCGTCCTTGAACCGGCCCGGTCCGCGCTGCCGGTGGTCGAGTACCACCGCGACATAGTACCGGTCCTCGGGCTGGTCGCTGACCACCAGCGAACTGGACAGCGGCCGGTCCTTGGCCCCCACGAGCGCCTGCTCCATCGCCTCGCCCGGGTACGGGACGTCGGCCGTCGGCGTCAGGTTGAACGGCGTCGCCCGGTAGCTCGGCCCCGCCCCGGCCGGCAGGCTTGTGACCACCACTGGGGCCACGTCGTCCACCGTAAAGTAGTTGACGCGGGCCTTCGCCTCCGGCGTGTCGAACTTGCCGGTGAACTGGGCCTGGAGGTCCTTGAGCTTCTGCTCGATCTGGAAGAAGCTGTTGCCCAGGTCCTTCGCCTTGGCGGCCAGCTCCTCGGCGTCCTTCTTCGCTAGCTCGCGGGCCTTCTGCTCGCGCCAGGCGGCCTCGGCCTTGGCCCGGGCCTCGGCGAAGCTCCGCGGCGCCTCGGCCGGCTTCTCCGCGGTCCGCCAGACCAGCAGCACCGACTCATACGGCGTCGGCTGGAGGATGTTCTGCGGGTACGGCAGCGGCCGGTACAGCCCCGCGGTCGGCCCGGGCCGACCGCTCCGCGGGTCGGCGTCGGCGAAGAACCGCGCCCCGAGCGTTGCCGGGTTGACGTACCCGCCGCCGTGGGCCGGCTCCACCTTCTCGCGCAGCACCTTCAGTCCCGGGTCGATGCCGATGTGGAACTGGTCGCGGAACTCCGCGGACTGGCCGGTCTTCAGCCCGCGCTCCTTGGCGAACTTCTCCTGGTACGCCTGGGCCTGGCTGGCTGCCTCGGTCCCCGACTTGGCGACGTTGAACTTGGTCATCTCCTCCTGGAACTTGTGAAGGTCGCCCTCGACGATCACCCGGGCCATGTCCTCCGCGGTCCGCTCGGCGAGCCGGGCGCGGACGGCGGTCAGCGGCAGCGGCTCGGTCGCCTTCGCCTGAGCGGCGGCCGCGGCGATCATCACCGTCGGCACCCCCATTCGGGGCGAAAGCGGCGCGATCAGGGCCGGGGCCAGGGTCGGCACCCGGGCCTTGCGGTCGGCCTCGATCCACTCCCCGGCCGGCCCGGCGACCCCGGCGATCGCGGCGGCGTTCTCCGCCCGCGGGTAGCCGCGGTCGAGCAGTTGCACTTGCCGGGCGAACGGCGAGCTGTCGTACCAGTTGTCTCGGGCGACGGCCCGCTGGTTGGATTTGTACCGGGCGTACTGGGCGTCGAGCACCGGGTCCTGCATGGCCAGCGGCGCCGCCGCGGCCAAGAGCGCCGCGTCCGTGACCCCGCCAGTCGAGGCCGCCAGCGACAGGAAGCCGTTCGCCCGGGTCAGCACCCCGGCCAGCTTGACCCCCTCGGCGGCGGCCTGCTTGTAGTACGGCTCGGTGCCGGTCGCCTCCAGCCACTCCAGCTTGAGCTTGCGCGGCTCCTTCAGCCCCGGCCGGCCCAGGCGCGGGTCGGGCACGTCGTTCTTGTGCTGGTTGAAGATGTTCCGCAGCTCCGCCTCGGATGGCTGGCCCGTCACCCGGGACAGGTAGTTCGCGGTCGGAACGGTAATCAGGCCGAACCGGGCGGTCGAGGTCTGGTCGCGGTAGTAGCGGTAGTAGTCGTAGGGGGCGTCGTACGTCTGCCCCAGCGGCCGCAGGACCGAGCGGCCGAGCACCGCCGACTGGGCCAGCCGCACCTTGAACTCGTCCTTGAGCGCCTCCCGGAGCAGCTCCGGGTTGTACCCGACCTTGTTCTTGAGGCTGACCTCGACCGCCCGGAGGTCGTCGTTGGTCAGCCGGCGGTAGAACTCGGTCTGCACCAACTCGGCGACGGCGTCGTCGGTGAAGCTGATGTCCAGGTCGTCGGCCTTGGTCAGCCAGAGCTTGAACTCGAGGAGGTCCTTGTTGCCGCCGGCGTTGGGCAGGTTGGCGAAGTATTGCCCCTGCCGGCCGGTCGCCGCTAGCCGCACGTCCAGGTCGATTAGCGATGACATCACATTGGCGACTTCCTTGTCCTCGTCCTGGGTGGCGGTCGCGGTGATCTCGCCCAGACGGAACTGCAACCCGGCGATGGTCCGCTGCCGCTCCTGCTGGATGGCCTCCGGGCTGATCATCCCCATCGCCACGAACTGGTTGAACAGCTGCGGGTTGTTCAACAACTGGGCGGTCTGCGGGCTGAGGTATAGCGGGCCGGAGGCCAGCGCGAACTGGATGAGTTGGCGGTTGTCGCTGCTGACCCGGCCGATCGCGTCGGCGACGTACCGGGCGAGGTTCTCGCGGGTCTGGGCCGCCGCCGCCGACATGAACTGGTTGGCCAGCGTCCGCTTGGTCTGGAGGCGGCGGAGGTCGCCCTCGTAGACCTTGGTGCCGTCGATGGTCGCCAGCACGTCGCCGCTGCGGGTCCGCGAACCGATTAGCCGGGGGAGCCAATCAAAGAAGTCGGCCCCGCCGCCCAGCCCGCTCGATAAGACGAACATGAACATCACGACGACGGTCAAGACGGCGAAGAGGATCTTCTGGTTCCGCCTGAACACGTTGAACGGGTTGAAAGCCATGACTCGGCCTCAAGTTACGACGGGTGTTCTGACGGGACATCGCGGCCACCCGGAGTCGGCGGCCTTGACAGCCCGGTTATAGCTGTACTAAGGGTGATGGGACTTTTCCCGGGCTTCAACCCTCCGATTGTACGAATTCTACGGGTCGCAACAACCGCAAGCAGACCGCTTCAGGAGTGAGCGCCTGTGCCAAGCCCCCGCAAGAAGCCGACGGCCGACAAGGCCGGGGCCGAGCCGAAGACGCCGGCCCGGAAGACGCCCCGCGCCGCCGCCAAGACCGGCGTCGAGCCGGCCGGCGTGCGCCGCAAGCGGACCGCCAAGGCCGGCGCCGACGGCGCCGCCCCGCTGGTCCCCGACGGCAGCGGCAACTACGACCTGGTGGTGGTCGAGTCGCCGGCCAAGGCCAAGACGATCAACAAGTACCTCGGGCCGCGGTTCAAGGTGCTGGCCAGCTACGGCCACGTCCGCGACCTGGCGACCGGCCGCAAGCAGGCCGGCGAGGAGGTGTCCGGCATCAAGATCGGCGAGGGGTGGAAGCTCCGCTACCTGGTGGACGCCGGCACAAAGGCCAAGAATCGCAAGGGCCGCCGCACCCAGCGCGACATCCTCGACGAGCTGAAGGCGGCCGCGGCAAAGGCGAACCGGGTACTGCTGGCCAGCGACCCGGACCGCGAGGGCGAGTCGATCGCCTGGCACATCGCCGACGAATTGAACCTGGACCCGGACAAGACCTGGCGGGTCCGGTTCAACGAGATCACCCGCAACGCCATCCAGCAGGCGATGGCGCACCCGGAGCGCATCGACAAGGAGCGGGTCCGGGCGCAGGAAGCCCGCCGGGCGATGGACCGGGTGGTGGGCTTCCCGCTCTCCAGCCTGCTCGGCGACAAGGTGACGCGCGGGCTGAGCGCCGGCCGGGTGCAGTCGGTGGCGGTCAAGCTGATCGTGGACCGCGAGCGCGAGATCGAGGCGTTCAAGACGGAGGAATACTGGAAGATCACGGCGCTCCTGACCCCGCAGGGGTCGGGCGTCTCCTGGCAGGCGGACCCGAAGAAGTCGAAGGTCTTCGCCAAGAAGAAGCCAGGCGAGGCGAACCCCGAGCGGGAGCGAGGGGGTGACGCGGAACCCGCCGCCGACACCCCGCCGGAGGAGAAGACCGGCCTGCCGACGCCGCCCGCGGGGTCGTTCCTGGCGGAACTCGCCAAGTGGGACGGCGCCGACGCGGCGCTGAAGTCCGAGGCGGATGCGGACCGGGTGGTCGCGGCGCTCCAGGGCGTGGCATATGTCGTCTCGAAGATGGAGCAGAAGGACCGGGCCGAGCGGCCGTCGGCGCCGTTCACCACGTCCACCCTTCAGCAGCAGGCGAGCCTGCGGTTGCGCTTCGGCGTCGGCCGGACCATGCAGACCGCCCAGAAGCTCTACGAGGGCGTGGCGCTCGGCAGCGAGGGGACGGTCGCGCTCATCACCTACATGCGGACCGACAGTACCCGCGTCAGCCCCGACGCGCTCAACGCGGTCCGCGGCCACATCCAGGCGGCCTTCGGCGACCGCTACCTGCCGGAGAAGCCGAACGTCTACACCTCCGGCAAGAGCGCCCAGGAGGCGCACGAGGCCGTCCGCCCGACGGACGTGAGCATGACCCCGAGGCGGGTCGAGGGGCTGGGCCTGCACGGCGACCAGCTCCGCCTCTACACGCTGATCTACAACCGCTTCGTCGCCAGCCAGATGATGCCGGCGCTCTTCGCGGTGACGAACGTGGAGGTCACGGCGGGCCAGGGGCTATTCCGGGCAACCGGCCGCATCCTCAAGTTCGACGGCTACCGCAAGGTGATGCCGCCAGCCGGCAAGCAGGAGGACACCGAGCTGCCGCCGCTCTCGGACGGGCAGGCGCTGGACAAGCTCGACCTGTTCGAGACGCAGCACTTCACTCAGCCGCCGCCGCGGTACAACGAGGCGTCATTGGTCAAGACGCTGGAGAAAGAAGGCATCGGCCGACCGAGCACCTACGCCAGCATCATCGAGACGATCCAGGCCCGCGGGTACGTCAAGCAGGAGAACCGGCGGTTCTTCGCCACCGACATCGGCAAGAAGGTGACGGACCTGCTGGTCGAGTGGTTCCCGAAGATCATGAATCCAAAGTTCACCAGCCACTTCGAGGAAGAGCTAGACGACATCGAGACCGGCAAGTGCCACTACGCCGAGGTGCTCGACGAGTTCTGGGGGCCGTTCTCGGAAGCGCTGCACAAGGCGCAGGCGGAGATGCCGGCGCAGCACGGCATCCCAACCGGCGAGAAGTGCCCCGAGTGCGGCCGGGACCTGCTGCACCTGTTCAGCCAGAAGACCGGCCGGCAGTTCATCGGCTGCTCCGGGTTCAAGGATGACCCGGCGTGCCGGTACATCAAGCCGGGCGAGGGCGAGGAGGCCCGGCCGCAGCCGCAGGTGACGGACATCCCGTGCCCGGCGTGCGGCAAGTTCATGGTCCGCAAGGAGGGCCGGTTCGGCACCTTCTTCACCTGCCAGGGCGCCCCGGACTGCCCGACGACGATGAACCTCGGGCCGGACGGCCAGCCGGTGGTGACGGCATTGCCGACGACGCACAAGTGCCCGAAGTGCGGCAAGAAGGACCTGCTCCTGAAGCAGAGCAAGGCGGGCAAGAAGTACGTGCAGTGCCCGGACGCGAAGTGCAAGTTCATCGCCGACGCGGACGAGACCGGGGCGCCAGTGAAGCCGGCCGAGACGGGGATCAACTGCGAGAAGTGCGGCCGGCCGATGGTCATCAAGTCGAGCTGGCGCGGGCCGTTCCTGGCGTGCACCGGCTACCCGGCTTGCCGCGGGGCGAAGTCGATCACGGTGGAGTTGCGCGAGAAGCTCAAGGGCATCCTGCCGCCGATGCCGGAGAAGAAGGCAGCGGCCGCGAAGCCAGACCTGCCGCAGGTGGAGGTCAAGGAGCGGTGCCCGGAGTGCGGGTCGGAGATGCGCTTGCAGAAGTCGCGGTTCGGCGGGCGGTACTTCCTGGGCTGCACCAAGTACCCCAAGTGCAAGGGGACAGCGAAGGTGTCGCCGGCGCTGCAAGCGCAGATCGACGCGGCTGCGGTGCCGGCGCAGGGATAATCCGTGGCGGTCCGGCCCAGTGCACTTCGGCTGATCCGCGCAAGTGTTATAATGGGGTGATCGCGTCACACCGACGACTTCGAGGTTAGGAGGTTACGATGGCTCAGGTGAAGAAGGACAAAGGGCGAGGTAAGAAAGTGAAGATCGTCTTGATCCCACCTCGGAGCCGCGGGAAGATCGATCCCAAGATCATCCGGGCGGCTGTAAAGAAGGTCCGTGAGGAACGGTTAAAGGCCCTCGCCGGGGCATAACTATGGCGGCATCGCCCAGGCGGCCCAAGCCCAGCCGCACCGCCGGTGTTTTCGTCAACTGTCCTTTCGACGACCAGTACAAGCCGCTGTTCCGAGCTCTCGTCTTCACCATCCAGTATTGCGGGTTCGATGTTCGGTGTGCCCTGGAAGTCGATGATTCGGGCGAGACACGGGCGGAGAAGTTGATTCGGCTGATCCGTGATGCGAAGCTCGGCATTCACGACATCTCCCGGACGGAAGCGAACGCGGAAGAGTTGCCTCGATTCAACATGCCATATGAACTGGGACTGTTCGTCGGGTTCAAGCACAGTTCGGACCCGAGCCAGCGGAAGAAGTCGATTCTCATCCTGGACCGCGAACGCTACCGGTATCAGAAGTTCCTTTCCGATATCGCCGGCCAGGACATCAGGAGTCATGGGGCCGATCCGAAAACCTTGATCCGGGAGGTTCGGAACTGGTTGCGGAACCAGACCGCCCGTGAGTTGGAAGGTGGCGAGCACATCATCGAGCAGTTCCGACTCTTTTGTGACCAGATCCCGCAGCTGTTGTCCGCCATGAACAAGACGGAGCGCGACCTGGAGAACTACCTCGACTTCCATCAGCTCGTGTTCAACTGGATCAGGGAGAACGTGGTTCGGGGGTGACGGGTCACCGGTCGTTCTCCTCCAGCCTTCCCGAGTGCTGGATCGCCCGGAACAGGCGGAACCCCAGTATCGCACTGGTCAGGCAGCCGGCCACGCCGAACACCGACACCTCGCCGAAAACCAGCGGCGGCGCCCGGTGCGCCCACAGCCACGCCGACCCGACGAACAGCGCGCTGGTCATCATCCCGAACACCAGCCGGTTGACCGACGGCTCCAGGTGCTGGTGCTGGAGCTGCACCGCGAACTGCTGCCGGCGGGCGAACTGCATCACGTCGCGGACCATCCGCGGCAGCCCGGACATCACCTCGTCCCAGTCCCGGGCTGCCGCCAACAGCCGCCGGGCCAGCCGCTTCGGGGAGAGCCGCCGCAGCAGGAACCGCCGGCGATACGGCTCCAGCACTTCCACCAGGTTGAACGTCGGGTTCACCAGCCGGGCCGTCCCCTCCAGCATCACCAGCACCTTGAGCAGCAGCGCCAGCGGCGGCGGCAAGAGGACGTGGTAGCGGCGGACCGCCTCGGTGAGTTCCTCCAGCGCGGCGCCGAGTTGGAACTGGTCGAGCGGCATCCCCCAGTAGAACGCCATCTGCTCGGCCACCTCCGCCTGCAAGTCCGTCGGCTCGAAGTGCGACGGCACCTCGCCGACCTGCATGACGAGGTCTGTCACCGACGCCGGGTCGTTGGACATGACGGCCACCATCGCCGCCTCGATCTGGCCCCGCAGCCGGTCGTCCACCCGCCCGGCCATGCCGCAGTCCAGTAGGCCGATCACGCCGCCGTCGAGGATCAGTACGTTCCCCGGGTGCGGGTCGGCGTGGTAGAACCCGTCGCGGAAGATCATCTCCAGGAACACCCGCGCACCGCGCCGCGCCAGTTCGTTCGGGTCGAGGCCGGCGGACTTCGCGTCGCCGAGTTGGTTGAGCGGCGTACCGTCGAGGTACTCCATCGTCAGCACCCGGCCGGTGGACCACTCCGGCACCGGGGCCGGGAACTTCACGCACGGATCGCTGGCGAAGTTCTTGGCGAAGATTTGCAGGTGCCGCAGTTCCCGGCGGAAGTCCAGTTCGCGGAGCAGCACCCGGCGAAACTCCGCCACGACCGCCGTCGGCCGGTACGGGCGCAACTCGGAGATGTACTCCTCGGCCAGCCCAGCCAACTCGGCGAGGATGGCGAGGTCGGTCTGCACTCGCCGGGCGATGTCCGGGTGCTGGACCTTGACGATCACCTCCCGGCCGTCGGGCAGCGCCGCCCGGTGCGCCTGGCCGATCGACCCTGATGCGACCGGCGCCTCGTCGAATCGGGCGAACAGCTCCTTGACCGGGCGCTTCAGCTCGGCCTCCACGGTCGCGCGAGTCGTCTCGAACGGGTCGGCGGGCACGTCAGTCTGAAGCTTCGTCAGCTCGGCGGCCAGTTCTTTGCCGACCAGGTCGCGGCGGGTGCTGAGCATCTGGCCGAGCTTGATGAACGTCGTCCCGAGGTCGGTGAAGGCGAGGCGGATGCGCTCCGCCTGGGACAGCCCGGTGAGCGAGTGCAGCGGGATGTGCCGCACGAACCGCCGCAGGAAGCCGGCGTCGATGCGGGAGAACCCGTCGGCCAGCCCGTACTTGGTCAGGACGGTGGCGATCTCGACCACCCGGTTGAGGTTCCGGGCGAGTTGCGGGATGCTCGTCAGGTCGATGGGCATGGCCGGTGAACGCTCCGGGGCCGCGGCCGGGAGTTGGGTTCGATCCCGATCGGACGTAACAATGATCTTACCGTGGAGGGGCCGACGATGCCGCTGTTGCCGCCGCTACAAGACCGCGACCGCCAGCCGGAGATCATGGACCGGCCGGACCTCGACCCGGCGGCCCATCACCGCGCGCTGCGGGGGCTGGCGCGGATCAACCGCTGGAGCCGCAGCGTCGTGGCGATCTGGCCGGTGGTGGAGGATGCAGCCCGACAGACTCACGGCCGGCCGGTCCGGGTGTTCGACCTGGCGTGCGGGGCCGGGGACGTGCTGGTCGGGCTGTGGCGGCGGGCGGCGAAGGCCGGGGTGCCGGTGGCGCTCGACGGCAGCGACATCAGCTCGGTGGCCCTGGAGCACGCGGCCCGGCGGGCGGCCGAGGCCGGCGCGGTGGTGCGCCTGTTCCAGGCCGACGCGCTAAGGGACACCCTGCCGGACGGGTATGACGTGGTGTGTACGTCCTTATTCCTGCACCACCTGGCGGACGACGAGGCGGTCGCCGTGCTGACCCGGATGAAGCAGTGTACGGAGCGGGTGGTGGCCGTGGACGACCTGCTGCGGTCGCCGGCCGGCTACGCGCTGGCCTGGGCCGGGACGCGGCTGTTGACCCGGTCGCGGGTGGTCCACGCCGACGGCCCGCTGTCGGTGCGGGCGGCGTTCACGGTGCCCGAGGTGCGTCAGTTGGCCGACCGGGCTGGGCTGACCGGGGCGACGGTCCGCCGCCACTGGCCGTACCGGTTCCTGCTCACCTGGAGCCGGGGATGACCTCACCACGCGGCGCCGCGTCCGACGCTTCTTCCCCCCTCCCCCCTTGGGGGGGAGGGCCGGGGTGGTGCTTGTCACGTCACCATCGGGTCCTCTTCCCGGAAGCGGATCACCCCTCCCCCCAACCCCCTCCCCGAAGCGGGGAGGGGGAGAACGAGGGCATCCGTCTGTCTTCCTCCCCTCCCCGCTTCGGGGAGGGGCCGGGGGAGGGGTTAACGCCACCCCCCACCCTAACCCTCCCCCCCAAGGGGGGAGGGAACCAATCCGCCGTCGCGCCAACCACAACAGTCGAGGAGGCCGCGGACCGGGAGTGGGACGCGGCCGTGGTCGGGGCCGGCCCGGCGGGCGCGGTCGCGTCGCGGGAGCTGGCCCGCCGCGGGCGGACAGTGCTGCTGATCGACCGGGCGACGTTCCCCCGGCCGAAGGTGTGCGGCTGTTGCCTGAACAGCGCGGCGCTCGGCACGCTTGCCGCGGTCGGACTGGGCGGGCTGGTGGAGCAATGCGGGGCGGTGCCGCTGGGGCGGGTGCGGCTGGCGGCCGGCGGGCGGAGCGCGGAGTTGGGGTTGCCGGGCGGTATGGCGCTGTCCCGAGACGTGTTCGACGCGGCGCTGGTGCGGGAGGCGATCGCGGCGGGGGCGAGCTTCCTGTCCGGCACCAATGTAGTCCGCTCGCTCCGCGAGCGGTCTTCGCCGAACCGCTCGCGGAGCGAGCGGACTAAATTCCAGGCCGTCCGCGGTTCCGATACGGCGGTGGTCAGCGCCGGCGTGTTGATCGCGGCGGACGGGCTGAACGGCCAGCTCACCGCGTCTGAGGGAAGCCATCCGACCGTCGCTCCTGGATCGCGGATCGGGGCCGGCGCCGTCGCGGATACGGCGCCCGACTTCTACAACCCCGGCGCCATCTTCATGGCCGTCGATCGTGGCGGGTACGTCGGACTGGTGCGTCTCGAAGACGGTCGCCTCGATATCGCGGCCGCGTTCGATCCCGCGTTCGCCCGCGACGCGGGCAAGCTCGGCTCTGCCGCAGGAGCAATCGTGAGCGAAGCCGGGCTACCGACCTTCCCCGGACTCAATGACCTCCGCTGGCGCGGCACGCCGGCGCTGACGCGGACGCCGCGCCGGGTGGCCGGGGAGCGGTGGTTCGCCGTCGGCGACGCGGCCGGGTACGTCGAGCCGTTCACCGGCGAGGGGATGGCCTGGGCGGTAGCCTCGGCCGTCGCCGTCGTCCCGCTCGCGGCCCCGCCGTGGCACCCCGGCCTGGCTCGGGAGTGGGAGGAGACCCACGCCCGGCTGATCCGATCCCGCCAAGCCACCTGCCGGGCGGCGGCGCGGGTGCTGCGGTCACCGCGGCTATCGCGGTGGGCCGTCCGGCTACTGTCGGTGGCCCCCGTATTGGCCCGTCCGGTTGTCGCGGCCCTCAACCGCCCCGCCCACGCCCCGGGACCCGTCGCATGAGCTTCACCCTGTTCGGCCTCGGCACCGCCCTGCCAGCCGCCCGCATCACCCGAGCGGAGGGGCTGGCCGTCGCACGCGCCCTCGGCGGACCGGAGCTGGCCGACGCGGCGTGGCTGCCGACCGTCTACGCCCACTCCGGCATCGACGCCCGACACCAGGCGATTGGCCGGCCGGTGCTGGACGACGTGCTCCACGGCACCCGGCACTCCGGGTCGGTGTTCCTGCCGACCGGCGAGCCGGACGACCAGGGGCCGACGACCGCCGAGCGGATGGCGGTGTACGCCAAGGAAGCCCCGCCGCTGGCCGTGAAGGCGGCGCGCGCGGCACTAGCCGAGTCGCGCTTCGAGCCGGACTCGATCACCCAGCTCGTCACGGTGTCGTGTACCGGGTTCGTCGCCCCGGGGGTGGACCTGGCGCTGATTCGCGGGCTGGGGCTGCGGCCGACCGTCGAGCGGACGCACGTCGGGTTCATGGGCTGCCACGGGGCGCTCAACGGCCTGCGGGTGGCGAACGCCTTCGCCTCCGCGGACCCGACGGCACGGGTGCTGATGTGCGCGGTCGAGTTGTGCAGCCTGCACTACTACTACGGCCGGCAGCCGGACAAGGTGGTCGCCAACGCCCTGTTCGCGGACGGGGCCGCGGCCGTCGTCGGGCAACAGGACGAAAACCCCGGCCGGTGGCGCGTGGCGGCGACCGGCTCCTGCCTCATCCCGAACACCGAGAAGGCGATGGGCTGGCTGGTCGGCGACCACGGGTTCGAGATGGTGCTGTCCCGCAAGATACCCGACCTGATCGCCCGGAACCTGCGGCCGTGGCTGGACGGCTGGCTCCGCGGCAACGGGCTGTCAGCGGAGGCGGTCGGCAGCTGGGCGGTCCACCCTGGCGGGCCGAAGGTGCTGGCCGCGGTGGAGGAGGG